>NZ_JCBANA010000066.1:0-40099 GCF_059760725.1 Achromobacter sp. 1014246743 | reverse complement strand
AACACAGTGAGAGCCGCGGCGAACGGGGGGGCGCGGTGGGTGGACGGCGTGCGGCGGGGCACGGGCGGGCGCCTTGAACCGCGCCGCGGGGGCCCCCGCCGGCACCCGCGGCGAGTCCGCCCGACGCGGTCCGGACCCGGTCAGGACCGCGCGTCGCGCCGCTTGTTCGCGTCCAGCTGCTTCTTCATGGCCTTCAGCCAGGCCTTGACCTGCTGCATGTCGACGAACTGCGTCAATTCGAACTCCAGTTCGCCGATGTATTCCTCGGCGTCTTCGATCTCGGCGGCCAGGTCGTCCATCAGCTCGGCCGGGTCGATGTCCTGGTCCGGATCGAAGTGAAAGCGGGCCGCGAAGTGCTCTTCCACCGCCAGCAGTTCACGCCGCACCGCGGCCAGTTGCGCCGCCAGGTCCGGGCCGGGATCCGGCTCGGGCGGCACCGCCAGCGCCAGGGTCACCGCGTGGGCCTGGATTTCAGCCAGCTCGTCGGCCACCTCGGCATCGAAGTCCGACCCGCTGTGCTTCAAGTACACGGCCTTGAGCCGGTCCACGTCGCAGTCGGCCGGCGTGCCGTCCAGCACGATGGCCGCCAGCGTCTCTTGCCCCAGCTGCTGCACCAGTTCCGAGGCCAATTCGCGCTCGGCGCGGGTCAGCTCTTTCTGCTTGCAGGCATGGTCAAAGCACAGCACCAGCTTGGCCTTCAGTTCCAGCGCGGCCGACTCCAGGGGCGCCAGCACTTCCTCGAACTGCTTCTGGTACACCGGTTCCACCTCGCGCCACAGGCGCAGCTTGGCACGCGCGGCGTCGAGTTGGAGCGCGAGCGCTTCGGGAGAATGTTCTGACATGGCTGAAACCTGTTCGATGAATGCGGCGCACAGCGCGCCATGGCATGATTCGACGGCATTTTATCCCTGCGGGCGAACGCTTGCCGATTCCAGCCCCTGTCCCCACCCTGCAGCCATGGCTTGCACCTGCTGCACCGGGTCGGCCGCCAGGACCTGCTGGTTACGGGTCCGGCACACGTCGGGATCCGTGATGAACAGGGCCTGTGCAAACCCGCGCGCCTGTTGCGTCAGCTGCGCGGTCTTGGCCCCCCGAATTCGAGTGAAACGCTGCAGCGCGGCGTCCAACGTGGCGCCGGCATCTTCCAGGCAACGCGCCAGGTGCCAGGCATCTTCCAAGGCCTGGCAGGCGCCTTGCCCCGACGTGGGCAACGGCGCATGCGCCGCATCGCCAACCAGCAGCACGTTGGCCCGGCTCCAGACGGGCAAGGGCTCCAGGTCATGCACGGCGATCAGCCGCAAGGCCGCCGTGGGCGTGGCCTGGATGAGTCGGGGAATCGGCCCCGCCCATTCGCCAAAAAGGCGTTGCACCTCGGCTCTCAGATCCGCCGCCCCGGCCTCGGGGCGCAGGGGTCGCGCCTGGGCGGCGGCCCAATACACCAGGTCCCGCCGCACCGGCACCAGGCCGAAGCGCTCGCCCACGCCCCAGTAGTCCTGGATGGCCATATCGTCCACCAGCGTCCCGGCGCCGGACGCAACGCCGATCCAGTTCACGAAGCCCTGGTAGACCGGCGCGTTGTCGCCAGCCACGAAGCGGCGCGCGACCGAATCCATGCGGCCATCGGCGCCGATGAGCAGGTCGGGCCGAACGCACACGCCGTTGTCGAACCTGGCCACGGCCCTGCCGCCATCGTCCAGGTCGATCGCCGTGGCGCGATGGCCATACAGGACGTCGATCCCGGCCCTGGCAGCGTGGCTCAGCAGCACGGCCAGCAAATCGCGCCGCAGGATCGTATGGGTGGGATACCCCATCAACCGGTCCAACAACCCGATATCGATGCCGCCCAGCGAATGGCCCGCCGGATCCAGCCGTCGCATCGCCACGGGCCGCCCCCCCACGCTGGCGACGTCGCGCAGCAACCCCAGCGCGTCCAGCACCTGGCCGGCATTGGGCCACAGCGTGACACCCGCCCCCATGGTGGCCGGCCCGTCGCCGCGTTCGTAGACCTTGGGCCGGTGCCCCAGCCGGTGCAAGGACAGCGCGACGCTCAAGCCCGCCACGCCGCCGCCCACGATGCCGATATCCATGTTGAAGACTCCCTGGAATGTTGCCGTCCACCGCCTGCGGGTGGACCAGATTCGAAACGAGACGGCATCGTAGATTGACCCGACTACGATAACTAGCATGCAAAAATAGGATCATTTCTTACTTGAATCGGGATAATCATGCGACAGGCGATGGACCTGAATGCAGTGCGCGTCTACGCCGCCGTCGTCGACGAACAGAGTTTCGCGGGGGCCGCGCGCCTGCTGTCGATGCCCTCGTCCAACGTCAGCCGGCACGTGGCCACGCTGGAAAAAAGCCTGGGCGCCCGGTTGCTGGAACGCAGCACCCGCCACCTGCGCATGACCGAGGCCGGCCAGTTGCTGTACCAGCGCGCCAAGCCCCTGCTGGATGCGTTGGCCAGCACGGAAGAAGAACTGGGCGCCGTGCGGCGCGAACTGCGCGGCCCGCTGAAAATGTGCATGCCCGGCGAGGCGCCCCGGCTGCTCGCCCCCATCCTGGCCGAGTTCTGCGATCTGCACCCCGCCATCGAACTGGAATGCGATACGCGCCTGACGGGCATCGACGCGTTGCGCGAAGACGTGGACCTGTCCATCGTGTTCCACCGCGGCCGCCTGGAAGACAGCGCGCTCATCACCCGCGACCTGGTCACGCTGCCCAGCATCGTGGTCGCAGCCCCGGCCCTGCTCGCCAGGACCGGCACGCCGCGCCACGTGCGCCAGCTGAAAGCCTTGCCCTGCATCACCACGCTCAGCGCGCTCAAGGGCCAGCCGTGGCAGTTCGACGACGGCGCCGGCGGCATCGTCAAAGTGCCGGTGCGCAGCCGCTACCGGGTCAACAGTGGCGAATTGGCGTTGGCGGGCGCCCGCCAGGGCATCGGCTTTGCCATCCTGGCGGCCATGTCGTGCCAGGACGATCTGGCGGCTGGCCGCTTGCAGGAAGTGGCGCTGGACCTGCGGCCCGCCCCGCTGCAACTGCTGGGCGTCTATACCCATCGCCACTCGGTGACCGCGCGCGTGCGCGCCTTGCTGGCCTTCATGCAATCGCGCCTGTCCCCTGAAACCTGACAGTTTGCTGATTCCAAAACGCTAATAATTATTATTCAGATAGAATCCGGACTGTCCCCAACTCCTGACCCTGGCAGTACCGATGTCCCTGCCCCTGCCCGCGGGCTCCCTTTCCCCCCGTCATCGCCCGCCTGAAAAACGCCGCGCCAAGGCGCTGGCGTGGGCCGCCGCCTTGCTCGCGATCGCCCTGGCCGCCTGGGGCGCGTGGCGTACCCTGTCGCCGGGCCCACGCGCCCCCGCCATCCCCAATTACGACCAGCAGCCCGTGGCCGTCAGCGTCGCCGCCGCGCGCAGCGGGCCGCTGCCGCTGGACCTGCATGCCCTGGGCACCATCACCCCGCTGGCGCAGGTGGTCTTGCGCAGCCAGGTGGACGGCCAGTTGCAGCAGTTGCACTACACCGAGGGCCAGGCGGTGCAGCGCGGCCAGTTGCTGGCCGAGATCGACCCGCGCCCCTACCAGGCCGCCCTGGCCGCGGCCGAAGGCGAATTGGCCCATACCGATGCGCTGCTGCACAACGCCCGCATCGATCTGGACCGCTACCGCACACTGGCCCGCCAGGACGCCGTGGCGGGCCAGCAACTGGACACCGCCGAGGCGCTGGTGCGCGGCTACGGCGCCCAGCGCCAACGCCTGGCCGCCCGCGTGGCCGACGCGCGCCGTCTGCTGGCCCAGACCCGTATCACGGCGCCGCAGGACGGCCGCATCGGCCTGCGCCGCGTCGACGCCGGCAACCACGTCCGCGCCACCGATGCCGACGGCCTGACCACGCTGGTGCAGATGCAGCCGATCTCGGCGCTGTTCGCCCTCTCCGAGACCCGGCTGGACCTGTTGCGGCAGGCGCAGGCCCGGGCCGACGGCGCCGAGCTGCGCGTGCAGGCCTGGGACGCCGACGACCGTCGCCTGCTGGCCGAGGGCACGCTACAGGCGCTGGACAACCGGATCCACGCCGCCAGCGGCACCGTCAAGCTGCGCGCCCTGTTCGAGAACGCCGACGAATCGCTGTTCCCGAACCAGTTCGTCAATATCCGGCTGGCCCTGGCGCAGCACGAAGACGTGCTGTCCATTCCCACGGCCGCGGTGCAATACGGCACCGAAGGTGCCTTCGTCTTCGTCATCGATACCGACCTGAAGGCTGCCCGCCGCGAACTCACCCTGGGCCGCGCCAACGCCGGCCGCGTCACCGTCGTGTCGGGCCTGGCGCCCGCCGAGCGCGTCGTGGTCGAAGGCGTGGACCGCCTGCACGACGGCCGCGGCGTGCAGGTCGTGGATACCCAGGACTGAGACGCCCCCCATGAGCCTGTCCCGCCCCTTCATCCTGCGCCCCGTCGCCACCGCCTTCCTGATGCTCGCGCTGCTGCTGTCGGGCATCCTGGCCTGGCGCCTGCTGCCGGTGGCGGCGCTGCCGCAGGTGGACTACCCCATCATCCAGGTCACCACGCCCTACCCCGGCGCCAGCCCCGACGTCACCGCCCGCGCCGTCAGCGCGCCGCTGGAGCGCCGATTCGGCCAGATTCCAGGCCTTTCGCAGATGTCGTCGTCCAGCGGCAGCGGCATCTCGGTGATCACGCTGCAGTTCTCGCTGGACGTGTCGCTGGGCGTGGCCGAACAGGAAGTGCAGGCCGCCATCAGCGCCAGCGGCTCGCTGTTGCCCGATGACCTGCCGACCCCGCCGGTGTACCGCAAGGTCAACCCGGCCGACGTGCCCATCCTGACGCTGGCCGTCACGTCCGATTCGTTGCCGTTGCCGCAGGTCTACGACCTGGTCGACACCCGCATGACCCAGCGCCTGGCGCAGTTGTCCGGCGTGGGCATGGTCAGCCTGGCCGGCGGCCAGCGGCCCGCCGTCAGGGTCCAGGCCAACCCGATGGCGCTGGCCGCGCGCGGGCTGCAACTGTCGGACCTGCGCGACACGATCGCCAAGGCCAACTCCAATCAACCCAAGGGCAGCTTCGACGGCCCGGTGCGTTCGGTCATCATGGACGCCAACGACCAGTTGCAAAGCGCCCAGGAATACCGCGACCTGATCGTGGCCTGGCGCAACGGTGCGCCGGTGCGGCTGGGCGACGTGGCCACGGTGGAAGACGGCGCCGAAGACCGCTACCTGGCCGCCTGGGTCGACCGCCAGCCCGCCGTGCTGGTGAACATCCAGCGCCAGCCGGGCGCCAACGTCATCGCCGTGGCCGACCAGGTCAAGGCGTTGCTGCCGCAACTGACCGCCAGCCTGCCCGCCGCGGTGCAGGTGCGCATCCTGACCGACCGCACCGAGAGCATCCGCGCATCCGTACGGGGGGTGCAATGGGAACTGGCCTTTGCCGTGGGCCTGGTGGTGCTGGTCACCTTCCTGTTCCTGCGCAACCTGCCGGCCACGCTGATCCCCAGCCTGGCCGTGCCGCTGTCGCTGATCGGCACGTTTGGCTTCATGCACCTGGCGGGGTTTTCCACCAACAACCTGACGCTGATGGCGCTGACCATCGGCGCCGGCTTCGTGGTGGACGACGCCATCGTCATGCTCGAGAACATCGCCCGCTATCGTGAACAGGGCCACAGCCCGATGTCCGCCGCGCTCAAGGGCGCCGGGCAGATCGGCTTCACCCTGGTGTCCCTGACCCTGTCGCTGATCGCCGTACTGATCCCGCTGCTGTTCATGGAAGACGTGGTCGGCCGCCTGTTCCGCGAGTTCGCCATCACGCTGGCCGTGGCCATCCTGATATCGCTGGCGGTGTCGCTGACGCTGACGCCGATGATGTGCGCGCGCCTCCTGCCCGCCCACACCGAGCGCCCGCCCGGCCTGCTGGACCGCCTGCAGCAACGCTACGCCGGCTGGCTCGACGCCACCCTGCGCCACCAGCGCCTGACCCTGCTGGCGATGCTGGCCACGGTCGCGCTGACGGGCGTGTTGTACCTGGCCGTGCCCAAGGGCTTTTTCCCGGTGCAGGATGGCGGCGTGCTGCAAGGGGTGACCCAATCCGCGCAAAGCACTTCGTTCGAGGCCATGTCGCGGCGCCAGCAGGCGCTGGCGCAAAGCCTGCTGGGCGACCCCGACGTGGCCAGCCTGTCGTCCTTCATCGGCATCGACGGCATGAACGCCACGCTGAACACCGGCCGCCTGCTGGTCAACCTGAAACCCTGGAGCGAGCGCAGCGCGCCGCTGGCCGACATCATGGCGCGGCTGGACGCGCGGGCCCGCCAGGTGCAGGGCATTTCCCTGTTCCTGCAACCGGTGCAGGAACTGAACATCGAAGACCGCGTCAGCCGCGGCCAGTACCAGTTCACGCTGACCTCGCCCGACAGCGCATTGCTGGCCCGCTGGAGCGCCGCGCTGACCCAGCGGCTGGCTGCCGCGCCGCAATTGGCCGACATCTCGTCCGACCTGCAGGGCGATGGCCGCCAGGCCTACCTGGACGTGTCGCGCGACGCCGCCGCCCGCCTGGGCGTGACGCTGGACGACGTCGCCCAGGCGCTGTACAACGCCTTCGGCCAGCGCCAGGTCGCCACGCTGTTCACGCAGTCGAACCAGTACCGCGTGGTGCTGGAAGTGGACCGTCGCCTGGCCGCCAGCCCCGACGCACTCGAACGCATCCACCTGCAAAGCAAGGACGGCCAGGCCATTCCGCTGTCGGCCCTGGCCAGCGTCAGCGAACGCGCGGTGCCGCTGGCGGTGAACCACCTGTCGCAGTTTCCGGCCGTCAACCTGTCGTTCAACCTGCCGCCGGGCGGCTCGCTGGGCGAGGCCATCGCCGCCATCGAGGCCGCGCGGCAGGACATCGCCATGCCGCCCAGCGTCGAACTGCGGCTGCAAGGCGCGGCATCGGCCTTCCAGGCCTCGCTGTCCAACACCTTGTGGCTGATGCTGGCCGCCGTGGTCACCATGTACCTGGTGCTGGGCATGCTCTATGAAAGCGCCATCCACCCGATCACCATCCTGTCGACGCTGCCGTCCGCCACCGTGGGCGCGCTGCTGGCGCTGCTGTTGACCGGCCGGCCGCTGGACCTGATCGCCGTCATCGGCATCATCCTGCTGATCGGCCTGGTCAAGAAGAACGGCATCATGATGGTGGACTTCGCGCTGGAAGCCGAGCGCAGCCGCGGCCTGGCGCCGCAGGCCGCCATCCGCGAAGCCGCGCTGCTGCGTCTGCGCCCGATCCTGATGACCACCCTGGCCGCGCTGTTCGGCGCCCTGCCGCTGATGCTGGCCACCGGGTCCGGCGCCGAATTGCGCCAGCCGCTGGGCTGGGTGATGGTGGGCGGCCTCTTGGTCAGCCAGGTGCTGACGCTGTTCACCACGCCGGCCGTCTATCTGTTCTTCCACCGCCTGGGCCAGCGCCGCCGCGCCGCCGCCCCGGCCGCCGCCGACCGGCCGGCGCCATGATCCGCGCGCTGCTGCACCGACCCATCGCCTGCATTTTCCTGGCGGTGGCCCTGACGCTGCTGGGCGCGGTGGCCTGGCGCCTCCTGCCCGTGGCGCCGCTGCCGCAGGTGGACTTTCCCACCATCGAGGTGCGCGCCGAACTGCCCGGCGCCAGCCCCGAA
This sequence comes from Achromobacter sp. 1014246743, assembly GCF_059760725.1. NCBI lineage: Bacteria > Pseudomonadati > Pseudomonadota > Betaproteobacteria > Burkholderiales > Alcaligenaceae > Achromobacter > Achromobacter sp. 1014246743. The sequence continues at coordinate 32,437 of NZ_JCBANA010000066.1, read as the reverse complement.
AGCATGGCCAGCACCGTGGCTGCCCCACTGGAGCGCGCGCTGGGCGCCATTGCCGGCGTCAGCGCGATGAGCTCGTCCAGCAACCAGGGCGCCACCCGCGTGCTGTTGCAATTCGCCCTGGACCGCAACATCAACGAAGCCGCGCGCGACGTGCAGGCCGCCATCAACGCCGCCCGCGCCGAGCTGCCGTCCGGCATGCCGGGCAACCCCACCTACCGCAAGATCAACCCGTCGCAAGCGCCCATCATGGCGCTGGCGCTCAGCTCGCCTACCCGGCCCGCGGGGCAGCTGTATGACCTGGGCGCCACCGTGCTGGCGCAGAAGATCTCGCAGGTCGTCGGCGTGGGTGAAGTGACCTTGGGCGGAAGTTCCTTGCCCGCCGTGCGTGTTCAGGTCAACCCCAACGCGCTGGCCCACTACGGCATCGCCCTGGACGACCTGCGCCAGGCCATCGCCAACGCCGCCCCCATGGGCCCGCAGGGCCAGCTGGACTCGCCCGGCCAGCGCTGGGAAGTCGGCACGCCCGGCCAGCCGCGCACCGCCCACGACTACAACGGCCTGATCGTGCGCCACCAGGACGGCGCCACCACCCGCCTGGCGCAAGTCGCCAAGGTCAGCGATTCGGTCGAAAACCGCTACAGCAGCGGCTTTCACAACCACAACCCATCGGTCGTGCTGACCATCAGCCGCCAACCCGGCGCCAACATCATCGAGACCATCGCCGCCATCAACCAGGCCCTGCCCGGCCTGCGCGCGCTGATGCCCGCCGACGTCGACCTGACCGTGGTGCTGGACCGCTCGCCCGGCATCCACGCCACCCTGCGCGAAGCCCACCTCACCCTGGGGCTGGCCGTCGGCCTGGTCATCCTGGTGGTCTGGCTGTTCCTGGGCAGCGCGCGCGCCGCCGCCATCCCCAGCGTGGCCATCCCCGTCTGCCTCGTCGCCACCTTCGCCGTCATGTACCTGTGGGGCTTCTCGCTCAACAACCTGTCGCTGATGGCGCTGATCGTGGCCGCCGGCCTGGTGGTCGACGACGCCATCGTCGTGCTGGAGAACATCACCCGCCACCTGGAACGCGGGCTGGCTCCTCGCCAGGCCGCGCTGCGCGGCGTGCGCGAAGTGGGCTTCACCCTGGTCGCCATGACCCTGGCGCTGTCCGTCGTGTTCGTCTCGATCCTGTTCATGGGCGGCCTGGTCGAGCGCCTGTTCCGCGAGTTCTCCATCACCCTGGTCGCGGCCATCGTGATCTCGCTGGTGGTGTCGGTCGCCATCATTCCCAGCCTGTGCGCGCGCTGGCTGCGGCCGGCGCCCCCCGTGGCCGCCCGCCCGTCGCGCCTGCGCGCCGTCTTCCGCCGCGTGCACCATTGGTATGGCGTATCGCTGGCGCGCGTGCTGGGCCACGCCCGCCTGACCTTGCTGCTGCTGGCCGGCGTCATCGGCCTGAACGTCTATCTGTATGCCCAGGCGCCCAAGGGCTTCCTGCCGCAGCAGGACACCGGCCAGCTCGTGGGCTTCGTACGCGGCGACGACGGCTTCTCGTTCCAGGTCATGCAGCCCAAGATCGACGTCTACCGGCAACTGGTGCTGCGGCACCCGGCCGTGCAGGACGTCATCGGCTACAACGGCGGCAGCCTGGGCATCAGCAACTCGCTCTTTCTCATCCGCCTCAAACCGGCCGCCGAACGCGTCGAATCGTCGGCCCAGGTCATCAACTGGCTGCGCGCCAACGCCCCGCCCGTGCCCGGCGGCATGTTCTTTTTGAACGTCGACCAGGACCTGCGCATGCCCGGCGGCTTCGGCAATTCCGGCGACCACGAACTGGCCATCATGGCCAGCGACGTGCCCGCCCTGCGGCAATGGTCGCGCCGCATTTCCCGCGCCATGCAGGACATCCCCGAACTGCGCGACGTCGACGCGGTCGGCGACGCCGCCACCCAGCAGGTGGTCATCCACATCGACCGCAGCGCCGCCCAGCGCCTGGGCGTGGACATGCAGACGATCAGCAGCGTGCTCAGCAATTCGTTCAGCCAGCGCCAGGTCGCCACCCTGTACGACCCCATGAACCAGTACCGCGTGGTGCTCGAACTGGACCCGCGCTACACCGAAGACCCCGAGGTACTGGAACGCGTACAGGTCGTGGCCGCCGACGGCAGCCGCGTGCCGCTCACGGCCTTCGCCACCTATGAACACGGCCTGGTCAACGACCGCGTCTTTCACGACGGCCTGTTCGCCGCCGTGGGGGTGGGCTTTTCGCTGGCAGAAGGCGTGTCGCTGCAACAGGGTCTGGCCGCCATCGACGCCGCCATGGCCAAGCTGATGGTCCCCGCCCACATCCAGACCCGCCTGGGCGGCGACGCCCGCAGCTTCCAGCAAAGCCTGCAGGACCAGCCCTGGCTGATCCTGGGCGTACTGGTGGCCATCTACCTGGTGCTGGGCATCCTGTACGAAAGCCCGCTGCATCCGCTGACCATCCTGTCGACCCTGCCATCCGCTGGCGTGGGCGCGCTGCTCGCACTGCGCCTGGCCAACATCGAATTCACGCTGATCGCGCTGCTGGGGCTGTTTCTGCTGGTGGGCGTGGTGATGAAGAACGCGATCCTGATGATCGACTTCGCGCTGAGCCTGGAACGCCGCGAAGGGCTGACCCCGGAGCAAGCCATCCACCGCGCCGCCCTGCTGCGCCTGCGCCCCATCGTCATGACCAACCTGGCCGGGCTGTTAGGCGCGCTGCCGCTGGTGCTGGGCATGGGCGAAGGCTCGGAACTGCGCCGGCCACTGGGCGTGGCGATTGTGGGCGGGCTGATGATCAGCCAGTTCCTGACGCTGTATACGACGCCGATCGTTTATCTGGCGTTGGAAAGGATGCGGCTGCGGGTGGCGGGGTGGCGCGGGCGGGCGGTGAGGCGGCCGGGATGATGGGGATGGAGCAATTCCTTCTTCCCTATCAGCATGATGAGAGGCCCATCGAGCACCTCACGGATAAACGGACTATCTTGATCCAGCAGCTCGGCATACTGGGCCCGCGTCAGGTCCAGGATGTCCAATGCGCGGCCTGCGTCTGTCATGGCCACTCTCAGTTCGGCCTTGATGCGCCCTGTAATTCGGTCTCCGACCAGCAACAGGTCGATGTCGCTATCGGGACCGGCGTCGCCCCGCGCCATCGACCCAAATACGCACGCGATGTCGATGTCGTCAGCGTAGGCCTCAACGGCCTGCTTCAATGCAGGCACCGCGCCCGCCAACTGTTGAATCAACCGCCGTAGTTCGGGAAAGAAATGCGCGTCGTGATTGGCCCGGTAAAGCACCTGGTTGCCACGGCGCGCCCGCGCCAGGACGCCGGCCGCCGTCATATCGATCAGTTCGCGGGCCAATGCCCCACGCGACACGTCAAGCAAGCGAGCCAATTCGCCCGCATGGAATTCTTCGTCCGGCCTCAGGAAAATCAGCGTCAGTAGCTTTTTACGCAAAGTCGCCGGAAAAAGCGCCGTCAAAGCGTCCTGTTTGTCACTCATGGTCTGCTCCCGCAGTAGGACTAGCTCAGATGAGTGTACTCTTTTTGAGTCTGTTTGTTCTCAAAATGAGTCCTTTCGTTCTCAAGATGAGTTTGACGCAAAAGAACGGCCTCTCCCATGCAAAACGCCTCAAATTGAGACCCTTTGTTCTCAATTTGAGGCTCTTTCTTGTTTCCCGCCAGGCAGAAACTGGAGTCAGTCCCAGCACACCGTATAGATGTGGAACCCCGCACCCGGCTCGGGCGCTGCCGCGTGCTTGCCATAGGGCCAGCCGACGATGAGGCCGTCCGCCTCCAGCCCTTCGAGCCATTGCTCGGCCGTTTCCTGCCGGACCGACGAAATCACGTGGATGTTTTCGGCGGCGGGCCAATCGTCGCACTCCAGCGCCATGCTCCAATCCTGGTGCAGGCCGACATAGACGCCCTGCACGTCAGGCCGCTGCGCGATGGCCTGGAAATGCGCATGGATCTCGCGGATCGGCGGGCGTCCGTACTCCCACTGATTCGGCGCGATGGATTCTTCCTGGTCGTTGCCGGTGAAGTATTCATCCAGCGTCACCACCGGAAAATGCGCATCGTCCAGCGCATCCAGGGCTTCAAGTTTTTCCAGCAGTTGCTTGCGGGGGTCCATGAGGTCTCCTGTAAAATCATGCGCAGTCGGCACATTCAAGTTGCCGGCGCACAATCAATAACAATAAAAAATGCATAACAAAAAGAATACCGACACCAGCAAGTTTCTCAGCTATATCCTGCGCCACGCGCCCGAATCCATCGGCCTGGCACTCGACCAGGAAGGCTGGGCCGACATCGATCAGCTCATTGCCGCCGCAGCCCAACACGGCCGCCGCCTGGACCGGGACCTGATCGCGGACGTCGTGCGTGACAACGACAAAAAGCGCTTTTCGATCTCGCCGGACGGCGCCCGCATACGCGCCGTGCAGGGGCACACCAGCGATAGCGTCGACATCCAGCACATCGAAAAAGAACCGCCGCCGTTCCTGTATCACGGCACCGCCACGCGCTTTCTTGAATCGATCCAGCAACAAGGCCTGATCCCCGGAAGCCGGCACCACGTGCATCTGTCTCAAGACATCACCACCGCCGTGTCGGTGGGGCAACGCTATGGCAAACCCGTGGTGTTGAAGATCGCCGCCGACCGGATGCGGCAGGCGGGACACGTGTTTTTCCAGGCGGACAACGGCGTCTGGCTGACCGCGCATGTGCCGGTGGGGTTCTTTGATGTGGATGCGGCCGCAGGCTGAGCTCGCCGTATCGATCTTCCACGAGACCCCTCTCCCGTCCAGGAAACCTCAATTCCAAAGGAGAACCTCATCTTGAAATTCGAGACCGCAACGGCGCAGGCAGCCCTCTTCTAATCACGCCCACCCCGTTCCCCCTCCGGCGCCCGCGGCGCCGCATTCAAGCGTTCCGCCAGCAACCCCAGAAACTCCCGCGCCAGCGGCGGCAAGGTGCGCCCTTGCAGCGTCACCACCTGGATGCTGCGCTGGCGCATTTCCGGATTGCTGAACGGCACGGCCACCAGCCCCGCGCTGTCCATCTGCCCCATCAACGTCAGATACCCCGACAGGGCCACGATCTGGCTGCCGGGCAGCATCGGCAGAAAGGCCGCCGAATGGTTGGACACGTAGGCCGGTTCGATGTGCAGGCCGGCATTGGCGCAGGCGGCGTCGAACAGCTGGCGCACGGTCGTGCCCGGGTCGCCCAGCGACAGCGGCACCTGGGTCAGGTCGCGCATGCCGATGCTGCGGCGGGTGGCCAGCGGGTGGCGGCGGCACATGATGGCGTAGACCGGGGCGCGGCACAGCAGCTCGGTCTTGAGGCGATCGTCCTGCGCCACGGTATAGCGCAAGGCCATCTGCGACAGGCCTTCCAGCACGTGGCGGTTGACCTCTTCGGGGTGCTCGACCCGCAGGTGAAAGCGCGCTTCGGGGTGGCGGCGCTTGAAGTCGGCCATGCACATGGGCAGAAAGCCGTGGGCAAAGCCCTCGGTGCAGGCCACGCGGATGGTGACATCGCCCAACGCGTTGCGCTGGCGCAGGCCGCTGGCCACGCGTTCGGCTTCCAGCTCGGCCGCGTTGGCGTACGCGGCCAGTTGCAGGCCGGCTTCGCTGAGCGCCATGCCGCGCGCCCGGCGCTCGAACAGCGCCACGCCCAGTTCATCTTCCAGCTTGGAAATCTGGCGGCTGACCGCCGAGGCGGCCACGTGCAGCGCGGCGGCCGCCGCAGCGATGGAGCCGCCGCGCGCAACTTCCAGGAAATATCTCAGACCAAGTGAAATCATGGCAACCTCGTCATGGCAACGCCGTCATCGCAGATCTGCCATCGCCCGTCCGTCATGGATTACCCGCAACGTGCCCCCGCAGCACCTCGCGCGACAGCGCCCCGCAAGACCCGCCCTCGGGGAAACGCGCCCAATCCATGCCTAAATGGCAATGCTCATATGCGAAATATCTAATTGTGGCACGCGACCAGCCGTAATAACTTTGTGCCTTCGCCGCCTACCCCGAGACCGCAGTGACCCGCGAACAAGCCATCCAGCATGCCACCCAAGCCTATGACGACGGTTCCCTCCTGGCCGAGCTGGCCGGCCGCGTCGCCTACCAGACCGAAAGCGAAGTGCCCGACCAGGGCCCGCGCCAGCATGCCTACCTGAACGACAACCTGGTGCCGGCGCTGACCGAACTGGGCTTTTCCTGTCAGGTGCATCCCAACCCGACGGGCATGGACCTGCCCATCCTGGTGGCGCGGCGCATCGAAGACCCGGCGCTGCCAACGGTGCTGATGTACGGCCACGGCGACGTGGTGCGCGGCAACGCGGCCAAGTGGGAAGCGGGCCGCGACCCCTGGCGCCTGCAGGTCGACGGCGACCGCTGGTACGGCCGCGGCACGGCCGACAACAAGGGCCAGCACACCATCAACCTGACCGCGCTGCGCCAGACCCTGCGGGCGCGCGGCGGCAAGCTGGGCTTCAATACCACCTGGCTGATCGAGACCGGCGAAGAAGCCGGCTCGCCCGGCTTGGCGGCGTTCTGCGAAGCACAGCGCGAGACGCTGGCGGCCGACGTGTTCATCGCCAGCGACGGACCGCGCCTGAACGCCGCGCGTCCCACGCTGTTCATGGGCTCGCGCGGCGCGGTGAATTTCGAACTGTCGCTGCGCGCGCGTGAACGCGGCTATCACTCGGGCAACTGGGGCGGCTTGCTGGCCAACCCCGCCATCGTGCTGTCGCACGCCATCGCCTCGCTGGTGGACGCCCGCGGCCGCATCCAGGTCGAGGGCCTGCGCCCGCCCCCCATCCCGCCAGCCGTGGCCGCGGCGCTGGCCGACCTGGAAGTGGGCGGCGGCGCGGACGACCCCGAGATCAACGCGTACTGGGGCGAACCGGGCCTGTCGGCGCCGGAAAAGGTGTTCGGCTGGAACAGCCTGGACGTGCTGACCTTTGGCGCGGGCGACCCGGCCAAGCCGGTCAACGCCATTCCGCCCGAGGCCGTCGCCTGGTGCCAGTTGCGCTTCGTGGTGGGCACCGACTGGAAGGCGCTGGAATCGCACGTGCGCGCGCACCTGGACCAGGCGGGCTTCACCGACGTGAAGATTCGCGTGGGCATGCAGGCCGGCGCCACCCGCCTGTCGCCCGACAACGCCTGGGTGCGCTGGGCCGCGGCCTCGCTGGAACGCACCACGGGCCGGCGCCCGGCGCTCTTGCCCAACCTGGGCGGCTCGCTGCCCAACGACATCTTTGCCGACCAGCTCGGCCTGCCCACCCTGTGGGTACCGCATTCGTATCCGGCCTGCGCGCAGCATGCGCCCAACGAACACCTGCTGGGCAGCGTGGCGCGCGAAGGGCTGGCGATCATGGCGGGCCTGTTCTGGGACCTGGGCGACCAGGGCGCGGCCCTGCGCCAGAAAGCCGCGCCTGCCGCCTGACCGATTTCCCCACGATCTTCGACCCGTCCATGACTGCCCCTACGCTGAACCGCCTGTCCGCCGCCGCCCTGCTCGCGGCGACCCTGCTTGCCACCACCTGGACCCACGACGCCCGCGCCGCCTATCCCGAACAGGCCATCAAGCTGGTCGTGCCCTTCACGCCCGGCGGCGCCACCGACGCCGTGGCCCGCCTGCTGGCCAACAAACTGTCGGGCAAGCTCGGCCAGGCCGTCATCGTCGAAAACCGCCCGGGCGCCTCGACCGTCATCGGCGCCGACGCCGTGGCGCGGGCCCAGCCCGACGGCTACACGCTGCTGCTGTCGGGCAGCACCACGTACACGGTATTGCCGGCGCTGAAACCTTCGCTGCCCTACGACCCTCGCAGCAGCTTCGAACACATCGCCATCGTGGCCCTGGCGCCCGTGGTGCTGCTGGTGCAGAACAGCGTGGCGGCCCACACCGCCCAGGAAGCCGCCGAACTGGCCCGTCGCCAGAGCGCCAGCGGCGGCCTGATGTACGGCACCTTCGGCCCGGGATCCGCGCCGCACCTGGTGGGCGAAATGTTCGCCGAAGCCGCCGGCGCCAAGATGACGCCGGTGCCCTACAAGGGCAGCGCACAGTTCATCACCGCGCTCATCGGCGGCGAGATCGCGTTGGGCGTGGATACGGTGTCGTCCGCCGCGCCGCAGGTCAAGGCCGGCAAGGTGCGCGCCCTGGCCGTCACCGGCGAGCACCGCGTGCCGCAATTGCCCGACGTGCCCACCTTCATCGAAAGCGGCCTGCCCAGCGTGTCGATGGTGGGCTGGTACGGCCTGGTGGCGCCGGCCCGCACGCCCGCCCCGGTGCTGGATACGCTGAACGCCGCCGTGTCCGACATCATGCAGGACCCGCAGGTGCGCGGCGCGATCACCGATCTGGCGCTTGAACCCGTATACCTGCCCGGCCCGGCCTTCAAGGCCCGCATGGAAGACGAACTGCGCACGTTTGGCGAAGTGGGTCGGCGCGCCGATATCAAGCTGGACTGAGGCCTGGGCAGGCGGTTTCGTCACCCCGCGGGCTTGACGCCGCCATCCCCTGACAGACCGCGCTTCTCGCGACGCCGCCGGCCTTTGGCCGGTGTATCCCTGCCAGGAAAACCGGGCCGCACATCGCTGCGGCCCGCCCCACTCCGACCCCATTTAGACTAGAATCGGAACCATTCTCAATAAAATGCCCCGCGCCCCGTCTGTGGCCGCGTCGACAATAAAGAGGCTCGTTCTGAAATCCGGTTTCCGCTTATCCATGGCCTGGCTGCACACCTGGGTCGGCCTGTGGTTTTCCTGGCTGCTGTTCGCGGTCTTCCTGACCGGCACGCTGGCGGTGTTTTCCGAGGCCATCACGCATTGGATGACACCCGAGCATCACGCCGCCGAAGCCCGGGACGCGCAGCAGACGCCCGCCCCCGTCAACCGTGAACGCCGGCTGGAACTGGCCGTGCAATACATGTCGCGCCACCACGCGGGCGCCGGCATGTGGGAGATCTGGCCGGTCGACCGCTTTCACGACAATGGCCTGGTGGCCTATTGGTTCGACAAGAACGGCCAATACGCCGACGCCGAGCTGGATCCCGACACGGGCCAGGCACTCGCCGAGGATTCCCACGGCGCCGCCCGCGCCACGATCGGCGGCACGCACTTCGTCGACTTCCACTACACCCTGCACACCGATCCCGTCGGTCTGTGGATCGTGGCCTTCGCGGCCATGGCGATGCTGGTGGCGATGGTGTCCGGCGTGGTCACGCACAAGCGCATCTTCAAGGACTTCTTCACCTTCCGCGTCAAGAAAGGCCAGCGTTCGTGGCTGGACGCCCACAACGCGACCGCGGTGCTGACGCTGCCATTCCAGTTCATGATCGTCTACACCGGCATCGTCATCTCGAGCGTGACGCTGATGCCCGCGCCGATGGTGGCGGCCTATGGGTCCGGCACGCAAGCGTCGCGCCAGTACCTGGCCGAGCTGATGGGCGAAGACAAACCCGCGCCCACCGGCACGCCCCTGGCCATGCCGGCCCTGGAGCCGCTGGTCGCCCGCGCCGAGCAGATGATCGGCCAGAGCGCCCGCGCCATCGTCATCAACAACCCCGAAGACGGCGCCATGCGCATCGGCGTGTATGGCTGGAACGAAGACGCCGACACCTACCGCTCGATCAGCAACACCACGGGCATGGTGGAGTTTTCCGGCGCGACCGGTGAAGTGCTGCGCATGCGCCCGCCCGGCGGCGTGCATGGCGGCAGCGCGTCGCTGACCCGCCAGGTCATGTCCGACCTGCACATGGTCAAGTTCGGCGGCGCGGCCATGAAGTGGCTGTACTTCCTGTGCGGCCTGGCCGGCGCCGCCATGATGGGCACGGGCGCCGTGCTGTTCATGGTCAAGCGCCGCGCCAAAATGGGCAACGAATTCGGCGCCGCCACCGCGCGCGTCTACCGCCTGATCGAAGGCCTGAACGTGGCGGCATTGGCGGGGCTGGCCATCGCCTGCATCGCCTATCTGTGGGCCAACCGCCTCTTGCCTGTGTCGCTGCCGCAGCGCGCGGGCTGGGAAGTGCGCGTGTTCTTCATCGTGTGGGCGCTGACGTTGGCGCATGCCTGGCTGTGCACGCCGCGGCGCGCCTGGATCGGGCAACTGGGTCTGTTGGCAGCGCTGTGCCTGCTGCTGCCCGTGCTGTCGCTGGTGACGCTGGGCGATCATCCGCTGGCGCAGATCGGCCGCGGCGACTGGGAAAGCGCCGGCGTCGAACTCACCGCCATGGCCACGGGCCTGGCCGCCGGCTGGGCTGCGATACGATTGCGCAACAGCCCCTTGTCGGCGCCCCCGCCGCGCAAGACCCGCGCGCAACAGGAAGCCGCAGCATGAATCTGAACGACGCATTCGGCATCGCCATGGCGCTGCTCTTGACCTATTCCGGCATGGCCTGCCTCAGCCTTGCCATGCCGCGCCACTACGATCAGGTCTGGGGCCGCGACCCCAAGGCCGGCCACACCCGCGTGCTGCGCGGCGCCGGCATCCTGCTGCTGCTGCTGGCGCTGCTGCCCTGCGTGGGCCTGTGGGGCAACACCGTGGGCGTGGTGGCCTGGCTGGGCTGGCTGTCGGCCGGCGCGCTGCTCTGGGTCGGCATGCTGTCGTGGGCGCCGCGCCCGGCGATGGGCACCGCGGCGTTGGCGGTGGTGATTTCCCTCGCGGGCATCAGCTTCGGGTTCTAGGCTGACGCCGTCCAATTGCGCCGGCGCGGGGCCGCCCGGCGCCATTTGACCCGCATCAAACCCGGCCGACAAACAGCGCGGCCAAGTCGCATTGAGCACCATAGGTGGTGGTAGAGTTTTCTCACCCCACAACATATGGTGCCAGCGATGCAACTCGAACACATCCTCAAGCGCGACGGCCGGGTCGTGGAATTCGACCACGCCAAGATCGCCGCGGCCATCGCCGCCGCCGGCCGCAGCACGGGCGAACTGGACGCCGACATCGCCTTGGCGCTGACCGCCGCCGTGATCGACGCGCTGGCCGCCGACGGCAATGTCTGCCCGGGCGTGGAGACCATCCAGAACCAGGTCGAAGAAACCCTGGTGCGCGCCGGCTACTGGCGCACCGCCCGCGCCTACATCGTGTACCGCGAACAGCACGCCCGCCTGCGCGCGCTGCGCCACACGCTGGTGGACGTGGAAAGCGCCATGGAGGAATACCTGGAACAGCGCGACTGGCGCGTCAACGCCAACGCCAACCAGGGCTACAGCCTGGGCGGACTGATCCTGAACGTGGCCGGCAAGGTCACCGCCAACTACTGGCTGTCCAACGTCTTCACCCCCGAGGCCGGCCGCGCCCACCGCGAAGGCGACCTCCACATCCACGACCTGGACATGCTCAGCGGCTATTGCGCCGGCTGGTCGCTGCGCCAGTTGCTGACCGAAGGCTTCAACGGCATTCCCGGCAAGGTCGAATCCACGCCGCCGCGCCACATGTCGGCCGCCATCGGCCAGATCGTGAACTTCCTGGGCACGTTGCAGAACGAATGGGCCGGCGCCCAGGCGTTCAGTTCGTTCGACACCTACATGGCGCCCTTCATCCGCCGCGACGCGATGACCTATGCCGAGGTCAAGCAGGCCATGCAGGAACTGATCTACAACCTGAACGTGCCCAGCCGCTGGGGCACGCAGACGCCCTTCACCAACCTGACCTTCGACTGGACCTGCCCGGCCGACCTGAAGGACCAGATTCCCTACGTGGGCGGCGAGGAAATGCCCTTTGCCTACGGCGATCTGCAAGTCGAAATGGACATGATCAACCGCGCCTACATCGACGTGATGATGGCCGGCGACGCCAAGGGACGCGTCTTCACCTTCCCCATTCCCACCTACAACATCACGCCCGACTTCGACTGGGACCACCCCAACACCACGCGCCTGTTCGAGATGACGGCGCGCTACGGGCTGCCTTACTTCCAGAACTTCCTCAATTCCGACCTGGAACCGCACATGGTGCGATCCATGTGCTGCCGGTTGCAGCTGGACCTGCGCGAGCTGCTCAAGCGCGGCAACGGCCTGTTCGGGTCGGCCGAGCAGACCGGCTCGGTCGGGGTGGTGACGGTGAACTGCGCCCGCCTGGGGCATACCTGCAAAGGCGACGAGGCCGCGCTGATGGCGCGCCTGGACCACCTGCTGGGGCTGGGCCGCGACGTGCTCGAAACCAAGCGCAAAGTGGTGCAGCGCTATATCGACCAGGGCCTGTATCCCTACACCCGGCGTTACCTGGGCACGCTGCGCAACCACTTCAGCACGCTGGGGGTGAACGGCATCAACGAGATGATCCGCAACTTCAGCGGCGACACCGACGACGTCACCACGCCCGCCGGCCACGCGCTGGCCGTGCGCCTCCTGGACCGGGTGCGCCAGCGCATGACGCAGTTCCAGGAAGAAACCGGCCACCTCTACAACCTGGAGGCCACGCCGGCCGAAGGCACCACCTACCGCTTCGCCCGCGAAGACAGAAAGCGCTGGCCCGACATCCTGCAGGCCGGCACCGCGGCCCAGCCCTACTACACCAATTCCAGCCAACTGCCCGTGGGCCACACCGACGACCCGTTCGAAGCGCTGTCGCTGCAGGAAGCGCTGCAAGGCAAGTACACCGGCGGCACCGTGCTGCACCTGTACATGAACGAGGCCGTGTCGTCGGCCGAGGCCTGCAAGGCGCTGGTGCGGCGCGCGCTGTCGAACTTCCGGCTGCCCTACATCACCGTCACGCCCACGTTCTCGATCTGCCCCAACCATGGCTACCTGGCCGGGCACCACGAGTTCTGCCCGAAGTGCGATGCCGAATTGCAAGCCAAACAGACGGCGTGCTGCGCGCCCGCTTGAATTTTTTCACCGGACGATCCCCGCCCGGCCCTACACCAAGGAACCTGCCATGCAAACCTTGATCTCTCCTGAAACCACCGCCCCGCAGGCCCTGCCCCTGGACGACAGCCAGCGGGTGCGTTGCGAAGTCTGGACCCGCGTCATGGGCTATCACCGCCCCGTCTCTTCCTTCAACACCGGCAAACAGGGCGAATTCCATGAACGCCGCTTCTTCGTCGAACGGCGTGCCTGACGCGCCCGGCGGCCGCCCGGCCGCCCCGGCTGCGCGCCGCCAGGCGCTGCGCGTAGTCCGGGCCGCGCCGCCGCGTCCGGTGGCGCAGCCGCTGCCGCGCCATTGCCCGGCGGTGGGCGGCCTGACGCCGTTTTCCACCGTGGACTGGCCCGGCACGCTGGCCGCCGTGGTCTTCATTGCCGGCTGCCCCTGGCGCTGTCACTACTGCCACAACCCCGAATTGCAGACCCGCGCCGCGCGCTATGACTGGCGCGACGTGCGCGCCTTCCTGGACACCCGCCAGGGCTTGCTGGACGCGGTGGTGTTCTCCGGCGGCGAACCGCTGAGCGAACCGCGCCTGCCCTCGATGATCCGCGAAGTGCGCCGCATGGGCTTTCGCATCGGCCTGCACACCGCCGGCATCTATCCGCTACGCCTGGCCGATGTCATGCGTTACCTGGACTGGGTGGGCCTGGACATCAAGGCCGATGCGCAGGGCTATGACGACATCACCGGCCGGCGCGACTCGCAACGCCCCGCCCAGGCCTGCCTGACGCAATTGCTGACGGCCGGCATGGATTTCGAATGCCGCATCACCTGGCATCCGGACTGGCTGAGCGAAACCCGCCTGCTGGCCCTGGCCCGCGAACTGGCGCGCCGCGGCGTGAAACGCTTTGCGGTGCAAAGCGCGCGGTCCAGCGCCGACGCCGCGCCGGCCTGGCACCTGACCGCCCCCGCGCAGGCCACGCTGCAGGGCCTGTTCGAACCGTTCGCCTATCGCTGAACACGGCGCCGGCCGGACTGGCCCAGCCGCGCCGCCAGCGCCGTCTGGAAGCGCGGCGATACCACCGCGCCCACGTTGCAGCGCGACCACGGCGACACCGCCGTCGGGTCCACGCTGAAGACGCGGCCCGGCGCCATGATGACTTTTTCCGGCATCAGGTCCTGCGCCAGCGTCAGTGAATTTTCCACGCCGGGAAACGCCGACCACAGATACAGCGAACGGGTGGGCCGCACGTACACGTCGGCCCCCAGCGCATCCAGCACGTGCAGCGCATTGCGGGTGGCGGCTTCCAGGCGCTGGCGCAGCCGCACCAGGTGGCGTTCGTAATGGCCGTCGCGCAGCATCACATCCACCATGCGTTCGCAATATTCCGAACTGCTGACGTGCACCAGCGCCTTCAGGTCGGCCAGGTCGCTGGCCAGCGCCGCGCCGCAGGCGATGAAGCCCACCCGCAACGCCGCCGAAAACGACTTCGAAAAGCTGCCGATGTAGACCGTGCGCTCCAGCTGGTCCAGCGCCGACATGCGCACCGCCGACGTCGGCTTGAAGTCGGCCAGGGGGTCGTTCTCGACCACGACCAGGTTGTGGCGTTCGGCCAGTTGCAGCAGCTTGTAGGCCTTGGCCGGCGAGATATCGGACCCGGTGGGGTTATGCGCCAGCGACTGGGTGAAGAACAGGCGCGGCTTCTCGCGTTGCAGCAAGGCTTCCAGTACGGCCAGGTCGGGGCCGTCGGCCAGGCGCGGCACGCCCAGCATGCGCACGCCCGCCAGCTTGAGCTTGCCGAACAGCGGGTAGTAGCCCGGGTCGTCCACCAGCGCCGCCGCGCCCGGCGGCAGGAAGTAGCGGATCACCAGGTCCATGGCTTCGTTGGCGCCATGGGTCAGCACCAGTTGCGACGGCGCCGCGCTGATGCCCACGTCGCCCAGCTTGCGCACCAGGCTTTCGCGCAGCGGCGCATAGCCGAAGCGGCTGCCGTAACGGAACAAGGTACCCAGCCCCGTGCGCACCACCTTCTGGTGGTAGCGGTCCATGCGCATGTCGGCCAGCCATTCCACCGGCGGAAAGCCGTCGCCCGCGGCGATGGCGTCGGGCTGCGTCTTCAGTTGTTCGCGCATCAGCCAGACGATGTCCATGGCGCGGCTGAGCTGGCCCGGTTCTTCGTCGGCCGCGCGTTGCGCCGGGCCCGTGTCCAGCACGTAGAAGCCGGACCCGCGGCGTGGCTCGACCAGCCCGCGCGCCACCAGCATTTCAAACGCCACCACCACCGTGTTCTTGGCGTAGCGATGCAATTGCGCCAGCTCGCGCAGCGACGGCAGTTTGTCGCCCGGACGGTAGACGCCGTCGGCGATCTGGCGTCCGATCAGGCGGGCCAGGCTGTCGGCGATGGGTGCGGCGCGCGGGGCGCGGCCCAAGGGATTGTCGTCGTCCACGGGGTGGGATTCCAGTCGGGAGCAGGCCAAAATTGGTGCAGTGCAATGGTACTGTTCGTCCAAACTGTACCTCTGAATGCCGGTACAGTTTACCTAGAATCTGGCCACCTGATTCTTATATGGAGACATGCCATGGTGGCCGATTCACGCCTGCCGAACTTCCGCGCCCTCACCCCCGCCCAACGCCTGTCGGCCATCGCCGATGCCGCCGACCTGACGCCGGAAGAACGCCAGTTGCTGGCCGAACCCGGCGCGCTGGGCCTGGACCGCGCCGACGGCATGATCGAAAACGTCATCGGCGCGTTCGAGCTGCCGCTGGGCGTGGCCGGCAACTTCCAGATCAACGGCCGCGACGTGCTGGTGCCCATGGCGGTGGAAGAGCCGTCGGTGGTCGCGGCCGCCTCGTTCATGGCCAAGCTGGCGCGCAGCGGCGGCGGCTTCGAAACGTCCAGCACCCGGCCGCTGATGCGCGCCCAGGTGCAGGTGCTGGGCCTGACCGACCCGCACGGCGCGCGCCTGGCGCTGCTGCGCGAACGCGAGCGCATCGTGACGCTGGCCAACAGCCGCGACAAGGTGCTGATCGGCCTGGGCGGCGGCTGCCAGGACATTGACGTGCACGTGTTCGCCGACACGCCGCGCGGCCCCATGATCGTGCTGCACCTGATCGTGGACGTGCGCGATGCCATGGGCGCCAACACCGTCAACACCATGGCCGAAGCCGTGGCCCCGCTGGTCGAGGAAATCACCGGCGGCTCGGTGCGCCTGCGCATCCTGTCCAACCTGGCCGACCTGCGCCTGTCGCGGGCCCGCGTGCGCCTGACGCCCGACGTGCTGGACACCAAGGAACGCAGCGGCGCCGAGATCATCGAAGGCGTGCTGGACGCCTACACCTTCGCCGCCATCGACCCCTACCGCGCCGCCACGCACAACAAGGGCATCATGAACGGCATCGACCCGGTCATCGTCGCCACCGGCAACGACTGGCGCGCCGTCGAAGCCGGCGCCCACGCCTACGCCTGCCGCGACGGCCGCTACACGTCGCTGACGCACTGGGAAAAGGATGCCTCGGGCGCCCTGGTCGGCACGCTGGAAATGCCGATGCCGGTCGGCCTGGTGGGCGGCGCCACCAAGACGCATCCGCTGGCGCGCATCGCGCTCAAGATCCTGGCGGTACGCTCGGCCCAGGAACTGGGCGAGATTGCCGTGGCCGTCGGCCTGGCGCAGAACCTGGGCGCGCTGCGCGCCCTGGCCACCGAAGGCATCCAGCGCGGCCACATGGCGCTGCACGCGCGCAACATCGCGCTGACGGCAGGCGCCGTCGGCGCCGAAATCGACGCCATCGCCAAACGCATGGCCGCGGAACACGACGTACGCACCGACCGCGCCGTGGCACTGCTGGAGGAACTGCGTAAACCGGCCTAGGGGCTGGCATCGGCCGGCGGCCCACCGCCGGCCGCACAAGAACAGAGGCGGCGCGCCAGACCTGGCGGCCGCCCATCCATCAAGGAGACAGACATGGATAGAGACAGCAAGGCGTCCGCCGGACGCCTGGCCGAAGTATGGAACGACACGGTCGACCTGCGCCACCTGGCCTGGGCGATCGTCATCGGCATCGGCGTCAGCGTGGCGGGCTTTTACACCGCCAGCAGCTGGCTGCGCACCCGCGTGGCCTCGCCCGAACTGGCCCACGCCTACGCCATGCTGGCAGGCCTGGCCGGCTGCGTGCTGGCCGGCGTGATCTGCGCACGCCTGTTCCCGCCCAAGCGTGAAGTGGTCGAGCACAGCGCCTCGCACGATCCCGCCTGGCGTGCCGAAGTGCTGGCCGAACTGGCCGCGCAACCTGGCGGCCTGGGCACGCTGGCGGACCTGCCGCCCGCCGTCGTGCAGGAACTGAAGGAACTGGACCTGTACGAACTGTTTGCCGCGCCGCCCCCCGCGCCCGCCGCCGTCAACCTGCCGCAAGGCGCCGCCAAAGAGGTGCTGGCATGAGCGATCCCGCGCTGCTTGAACAAATCATGGTGGCCGCGGCCATGGGCCTGCTGGGCGCCGTGGTGTTCGCCGCCATCGGCCTGGTGTCCGGCACCGACGAGACCACCACGCTGGCCCCGCTGACGCTGCTGGTCGTGCTGCTGGGCGTGCCGCCCGCCGGCGTCTTCACGTTCTTCCTGGCCGGCGCCGTCGCCAAGCACATGACCCATGCCGTGCCGACCGCGCTGCTGGGCATCCCCGGCGACACGCTGGCCACGCCACTGCTGCAGGACGCCAACATGCTGCGCAAGCTGGGCGTGCCGCACATCGCGCTGCGCAAGATGCTGTCCGGCGCCATCGTCGCGGCCTTCGTGGCCGTGCCGCTGGCGGTGCTGTTTGCCGTGCTGCTGGCGCCGTTCGGCGGCGCCATCACCAAGTCGGCACCGTGGATCTTCCTGGCCGCGGCCGTGCTGATCGCCTACTTCTCGGCCGGCCGCTGGGCCGCGGTGGCGCTGCTGGTGCCCTTCGTGGTGGTGATCGTGGCGCTGCAAAGCCTGACGGCCAAGTACGGCGTCAAGCTCAGCATCAGCTATTTCCTGGGCATTGCCATCGGCCCGTTGATCGCCGACCTGTTCACCGTGATCGCGCCGCAGGGCCGCGCGAAGATGATGCGCGACAAGGTGCGCACGTTCTCGCTGGCGCCGGACGTTAAGGGCTGGTCGGGTTATTTTCCGAACCCGCTCAAGGTCATGGACCGCATCCAGACCCGCTGGACGCTGGCCACCGCCACGATCTCCAGCGCCACCTTCGTGTTCAGCCCGGTCGCCATGACCGTGGTGCTGGGCGAACTGGTCGGCTCGCGCATCAAGCATGCCTACCACCGCCTGACCACGGTGCTCAGCGCGCGCAACGGCGTTACCGAGGCGACCTACATCGCCGAGGCCCTGATTCCGCTGATCGCCTTCGGCCTGCCGCTCAGCCCGGTGGCTGCCGGCCCCGCCGCGCCGCTGTTCAACGCCCCGCCCCGCTTCACGGTGGATGCGGCCACCGGCGAAACCCACAACCTGCACAACCTGCTGAACCACTGGGAATTCCTGGGCTACGGCATGCTGGCGGTGTTGCTGGCGGCCGTGGTGTCGTACCCGTTCGCCATGAACTTCGCGCGCCGCGCCGCGCTGTTCGTGTCGCGCAAGGTCAGCCACGAGGCCATCATTGCCACCTTCGTCGGCCTGATCATCGTCATCAGCGTCTGGGAAGGCCAGTTCCTGGGCCTGCTGGTGATCCTGACCATGGGCCTGTTCGGCGGCCTCTTGTCGCGCCTGTTCGGCTTCAATACCGGCGTGCAGTTCATGGGCTACTACACCGCCGTGCTGACGGTGCCGGCGCTGGTCAAGCTGGTGGCGTAACGCGCGGGTCCGGTCGGGGCGCTTGCGCCCCGGCCCCGCCCGGCGGCCGGCGTCCCCGAATAACCCTGCCGCCCTCCCTGCCGTTTCCCCCACCCGCTTGATCCCGCGCAAAGCGCAGCGCCACGCCTTGCTCTAGCCTCGGAACCACTGTTCCTAAGAAAGGCGAATTCATGACGTGGTTCAAATCTCTCACCCTTGCCGGCCGCGAGTTGCTGCCCATTGTCCAGGGCGGCATGGGCGTGGGCGTATCCGCCCATCGCCTGGCCGGCGCGGTCGCCAGCCAGAATGCGGTCGGCACCATCGCCAGCGTGGATTTGCGCCATCACCACCCCGACCTGGTCGAGCAGACCGAACACTGCCGTGACCGCGAGCGCATCGACAGCGCCAACCGCGTGGCCCTGCACCGCGAAGTGCGCGCCGCGCTGGACACGGCACAAGGCCGCGGGCTGGTGGCGGTGAACGTGATGAAAGCCGTGCGCGACCACCCCGCCCTGGTGCGCCAGGCCTGCGAAAGCGGCGCCCAGGCCATCGTCATGGGCGCCGGCCTGCCGCTGGACCTGCCCGACATGACCGCCGACTACCCCAAGGTGGCGCTGGTGCCGATCCTGTCCGAAGCGCGCGGCGTGGCCGCCGTGCTGAAGAAATGGATGAAAAAGGGCCGCATGGCCGACGCCGTCGTCATCGAACACCCCGGCTACGCGGGCGGCCACCTGGGCGCCGCGCGCCTGGACGACATCCACGACGAGCGCTTCGAATTCAAGCGCGTGCTGGGCGAATGCCATCAGCTGTTCCATGACCTGCAACTGGGCAGCGACGCCCCGCGCCTGATCGTGGCCGGCGGCGTGGGCAGCCACGAGCAGGTGCGCCACTGGCTGGCCAACGGCGCCGATGCGGTGCAGGTCGGCACGGCCTTTGCGGTGACGCAGGAAGGCGACGCGCACGAGAACTTCAAGCGCGTGCTGATGCAGGCCGACCCGACAAAGCTGGCCGAATTCACCAGCGTGGCCGGCCTGCCGGCCCGCGCCGTCGCCACGCCGTGGTTGACCCGCTACCTGCGCCAGGAAAAGACGCTGCAGGCCGGCGCCCGCTGCGACCCGCGCCGGTGCAGCCAGCGCATGGACTGCCTGACGCAGTGCGGCATACGCGACGGCATCTCGCGCTTCGGCCAGTTCTGCATCGACCTGAAGCTGGCCGCCGCCATGCGCGGCGAAGTCAGCCGCGGCCTGTTCTTTCGCGGTGCGTCCAGGCTGCCGTTCGGCGATGCGATGCGCAGCGTGCGGGAATTGATGGATTACTTGCTGAACGGCCGGATGCCCGCGGCAGCATGACGGTTGGCGGGCGCCGGGGTACGGCGCCTGGGGCTTTCAAAAATTATTGAACGACGTACAATATTATTCGTCGTTCAATAACTTACCGACCATGCCCGCCGCCACCCCCGCCGCCCCCGGCCTGCGCGAACGCAAGCGCCAGCACACGCTGGACCATCTGGCCCAGACCGCCTATCGCCTGTTCGAAACGCTGGGCTACGACGCGGTCACCATGGAACAGATCGCGGCCCAGGCCGACGTGTCCAAGGGCACGCTGTACAACCACTTTCCGGTCAAGGAAGCGCTGCTGGCGCATCGCTTTCATGCCGAACTGGCCGCGAGCGCAGCCGATCTGCTGCCCGCCCTGCGCGCCCAGCCCGACTTCGCGAAACGGCTCAAGCGCGTGCTGCACGCGTCGGCGCATTGGTCGGAATCTAACCGCGCCTATCTGGGCCCCTACCTGCGGTACCGGCTGTCGACCCTGCGAGCGGATCACGACACCGACAAATCGCCACGCAGCGGCATGCAGGCGCTATTCGAAGGGCTGATCGCGCAAGCCCAGGCCGCCGGCCAATTGCGCGCGGACCTGTCCACCGAACGCCTGGCCCACCAGCTGCAGTTCCTGCACCTGGGCGCCCTGCTGCGGTGGCTGGACCTGCCCGGCGCCAGCTTGCGCAAGGAATTCGACGCCCTGACATCGCTGTTCGTGCAAGGCGCCGCCGCCCCCGGAAACGCGCCATGACATCGCAAACGCCCGCCGGCCCGTCGCCCGATCGCGTGCCCGGCCCCACCCCCGCAGCCACCTCGGCGGCCCCCGCGGCCCCGGAAGGCGCCGAGGTCCTGGATTGGGCGGCCGCCCGCCAGGCCGGCCCCGCCATCGCCGGCGGCAAGGGTTGGCAATTGGCGCGCATGGCCGAACTGGGCGTGCCGGTGCCGCCCGGGTTTGTGCTGTCGGCCCAGGCCGGCGCCGCCCATCGACACGGCCAACCCGTGCCGGCCGACGTCGCCCGGGCGCTGCGCGACGCCCTGCACGCACACGGCTGGCTCGACACCCCCCTGGCCCTGCGTTCGTCCGCCCCGCAGGAAGACGGCGGCGCGGCGTCCTTCGCCGGCATCCACCTGTCCTGCCTGAACGTGCGGGGCGTACAGGCCGCCATCGAGGCGTTGCAACGCATCTGGGACTCGGCCTGGACGCCGCAGGCCGATGCCTACCGTCAGCGGCTGGGCCTGAGCCATGACGACCGGGCCATGGCGGTGGTCGTCATGCCGCTGGTCGACGCCACCGCGTCGGGCATCGCCTTCACCTGCGATCCGCTCACGGGGCGCCACGACCACATGGTGATCCACGGCAACTGGGGCCTGGGCGAATCGCTGGTCGCCGGCCAGGCGGACGGCGACGAATACCGGCTGCGCGCAGATGCATTGACGCTGACGTGGTCGCTGATGGACGCGCGCCTCGGCGCCAAGTGCCGAACCACGCGCCCCCTCGAAGGCGGCGGCACGCAACTGGTGGACCAGGCCGCCGAACACGCCGCCCGCGCCGTGCTGACGGCCACGCAGATCGACACCTTGGCGGCGCTCGTGCGCGACGCCGCGCGCGCACTGGATTACTCCGCCGCGCCCTACGATCTGGAATGGGCCTGGGACGGCAGCCGCTTCTGGATCGTGCAGGCGCGCCCCGTCACCGCCCTGGCACGCCACACCTATCCCGGCCTGCAATCGCAGCCGTCATACTGGTCGCGCGGCAACACCCGCGAGGTGCTGCCGCAGCCCATGTCCGCGCTGGAATGGGATGGCGGCCGGGTCATGGCGCAACGCATGCTGACCTGCGGATTCGAGCTCAGCGGCTACCCCACGCTGCCCGGCGTGCGGATGGTGGCGATGTTCCAGGGCCGCGCCTACCTGGATGCCTCCGTCATCCAGTGGGTCGGCCACGACGCGCTGGGCATTGCGCCGCACGCCATGAACGCCATGCTGGGCGGCCCGCAGCCCGATATCCAGGTGCCGCGCCCCACCCTGCTGCAACGGCTGAACCATGGCCTGCGCCTGCTGCGCTATCTGCGCCGGGCCGCGCCGCTGCGCCGCCGCGCCCAAGACGATCTGCCGCGCCAGTTCGCGCGCGCCCAGGCCTGGCTATACGAGGCGCTGCCGGCCACCCCGGCCGCACTGGGCGCGCGCCTGCGCGAACAGTTCCTGACCGTGGCCGCGGCCGACGACCTGTTTTTCCTGCAAGGCTCGGGCGGCGGTGCGCTGTCCAAGCTGCTCGACATCGTGGAACGGGCCCGCCCCGGCGCAGGCCACGCCTTGACCGCCGCGCTGATGGCCGGCGGCGAGCCCAGCGTGACCGCGGCGCAAAGCTATGCCTTGATGGCGCTCGCGCAATTGGCATCGCGTGAACCGCAGGCGCTGGCCTGGCTGCGTGCGCCTGAACGCGACAGCGCCGCCTGGGCCGACCAGTTGCCGCCGGACAGCGCGTTTCGCCGCGCGTTGGCGGATTTCCTGGCGCGCTACGGGCACCGCGCCGTGTACGAAACCTATATGCGCAACCCGCGCTGGCGCGAGGCGCCCGGCTACGTCCTGGACAGCGTGCTGAACCTGATCGGCACCGATCCCGACGCCCTGCGTGCCCGCCAGGAACAGGGGGCACGGGATGCCTGGCGCCAGGTGCGCGCGGTCTTGCCGTGGTGGCAGCGGCCGCTGGCCGCCAGGCTGCTGGCGGCCGCCCGGATCGAAGGCGCCCAGCGCGAAGCCGCGCGCAGCGTGCTGGTGGCCTACCTGGCGGCGGCGCGGCGCAGTGCGCGGGAACTGGGTGCACGGCTGATGGCCGCTGCGGACGACATCTTTCACCTGACCGCCGAGGAAGTGTTCGCGCTGGCCGACGGCCGCCTGGCGCCCGTCCACGCCGAACGGCGCGCGGCGGACCGGCGCGCCCAATTGCAACGGTGGGCCGGGACGCCGGACATCGACGTGATCGTCGAATATGAAAACACGTCGGCAGCACAGGCAACCCTGGCCGCCGGCATGGCCGCGCGCAACGCCGCCGCGCCCGCGGACGCCGACACGTGGCGCGGCACCCCGGTATCCGCCGGTCGGGCGCAAGGCCCGGCCTTCATCGCCCACGATCCGGCGCAGGCGCTGGCCATGCCCGCGGGCGCCATCCTGATCGCGCCATCCACCGACCCCGCCTGGACCCCGCTGTTCCTGCGCGCCGGCGCCGTGGTGATGGAAGCCGGCGGCTACCTGTCGCACGGCGCCATCGTTGCGCGCGAGTTCGGCGTGCCGGCCCTGGTCAACGTGCAGGGCATCCTGCAGCAGGCGGCAACGGGCGAGCTATTGGGCGTGGATGCCACGCAAGGCGTGGTGCGGCGCCTGCACGCTGTCCCTAGCGCGCCGCCGGCAGGTTGAATTCAAACATGGCGCCCGGCTCGGCCCGTTCCACCAGCCGGATATCGCTGTGGTGCAGCTGCAGGATGCGGTGCACGATCACCAGCCCCAGCCCGCCACTGTCGCGCGGGCCGTTGGCCAGCACGGATGCGCGGGTGAACAGGCCGGCGCGCAGCGCCTCGGGAATGCCGGCGCCGGTGTCGCTGACCCGCACCTGCACGCCCTCTCGCGCCTGCCCCAGGCTCAGTTCGATATTGCCGCCCGGTGCGCTATGGCGGATGGCGTTGTCCAGCAGGTTGGTCAGCACGCGCTCGATCATGCCCAGGTCGGCCCGCACCGGCGGCAGTTCATGCGCGATCGCCGTGGTCAGCCGTTGCTGGCGCGCCTCGGCGGCCAGTTCGAATTTCTGGATCACGTCCTGAGCCAGTTCGGGCAGCGAAAAGGTCTCGGGTTCCAGCCGCACCAAACCGGATTCCAGCCGCGCCAGTTCGAACAGCTCCTGCGCCAGCCGGCCCACCTTGCGGCTTTGCGCCAGCGCGATGTCCAGGTAGCGGCGGCGTTCGGACGCATCCAGCGTGTCGTCCTTCATGCGCAGCGTTTCCAGGTAGCCGTGCAGCGACGTCAGCGGCGTGCGCAGGTCGTGCGAGATATTGGCCACCAGGTCGCGCCGCTGCTGGTCCTGCCGCGTCAGTTCGCGCCATTGTTCTGAAATGCGGCGGCCCATCTGCACGAAACTGCGACGCAGCAGGGAAATCTCGTCGCCGCTGGTGTCCGTGGCGTCCGCGGGCTTTTCCAGCGCCGCCAGCGCCCGGCCGTCGTCGCCGTCGAAATCCCGCACGGCCCGCGTCAGGCCGCGCAAGGGCCGGGTGATCAGCCCGAACGCCGCCAGGCCCGCCACCAGCCCCAGCAGGGCCACCAGCGCAATCGACCACAGGGTCGTGCGCAGCACCGAGCTGCGCGACACCGCCATGGCCAGCGCATCGTGCGCCTGGCCTTGCAGCACCACGTACACGTAGCCCTTGTCCTGCCCCGCCACCCGCACCGGCGCGGCCGAAAACACCTTGGCGGTGCCCAGGTGGCGCGGATCGTCGCCTTCGATGGGCAACGCCTCGCCCGCCAGGAAGCGCCGCACCGGCGCCAGGTCCACCCGGTCGCGCTTGATCTGCCCCGGCGGCGCCGCGTCGCCCACGATGCGACCGTCGTTGGACAGCAGGTACACCTCGACCGACGGGTTCACGGCCATCAGCATGCCGAAGAGCGAACGCACCGCGTCGGGCTTCCAGCCATTGGCGTCCATCAATTCGTTGGTGCCGGCGATATGCTGCGCCAGCCCGCTGGACAGCCGCTGCACCACTTCCTGTTCGTAGCGCACGTTGGCCGAAATCTGGAACCAGGCCGACGCGCCGCAGCAGGCCAGCAGCAGCAAGGCGAACACGCCGGACAGGCGCTGGGTCAGGGTCAGGCGTTTCATGAGGCGGATTCCGGTTGCGGCGCGGGCCCGGCCGCGAATTTGTAGCCGCGTCCCCAGACCGTCAGGATGCGCTGCGGATTGGACGGGTCGGTCTCGATCTTGGTGCGCAGCCGGTTGATGTGCGTGTTCACGGTGTGCTCGTAGCCTTCGTGCTGGTAGCCCCACACCTGGTTCAGCAGATCCAGCCGCGAAAACACCTTGTCCGGATGACGGGCAAAGAAGTGCAGCAGGTCGAATTCACGCGGGGTCAGCTCCAGGCGGCGATCGTCCACCGATGCCGTGCGTGCAATGGGATCGATGGCCACGCCGTGCTGGCGCAGGCTGCCGGCGTCGATGCGGGCGTTGCGTTCCAGCGCGTCGGTGCGGCGCAGCAGCGCCCGCACCCGCGCCACCAGTTCCAGCATCGAAAACGGTTTGGCCAGGTAGTCGTCGGCGCCCAGTTCCAGCCCCAGGATGCGGTGCACCTCGCTGGACCGCGCGCTGGTGATGATGATGGGCGTATAGCGCGCCATCGCCCGGGCGCGCTTGCAGATTTCCAGGCCGTCGATGCCCGGCAGCATCAGATCCAGCACCAGCGCATCCCAGTCGCCTTCTTCCAGCCGGCGCATGCCCTCGTTGCCATCGGCGGCGTGCTCGACGGCATAGCCCTCGTCGCGCAGGTGCAGGCGCAGCAGTTCGGCAATGTGGGCGTCGTCTTCGACGATCAGGACGCGGCGGGGCGTATCCATAGGCGGGCTCGGGTGGGTGGCACGGCGGGGGGCCGCAAAAACGTCAACCGCAGGCGTGAACGCTTGCGGGGGCACCGCTATTGTCGCCAATCCGTGGCGGCCAGTTATCACATTTATTTTAAGTTTGCGTGAGGACTTGGATATCGGCGCCGGGGAAGAATGGCTCCAACGACAACGAACCGCCTCCCCAAGGAGCCCCCCATGGCCGCCACCCGTGACCGCCCCCCCGCCGCCCTGCCCCCCGGGCTGACCGCCCAGGCGGCGCCTGCCCACGGCCGGTCGGCCCCGCTGGCCCCGGCCCCCGCTGCGGCAGGCCCGACCCGCCCGGCAGGCGGCGCCGCCCCGATCCATCCCGGCTGGCTGCGCATCACCCATTGGCTCAATGCCCTGGCCGTCGTCATCATGGTCACCAGCGGCTGGCGCATCTACAACGCCGCGCCGTTCTTCGATTTTGCCTTTCCCAACGGCATCACCCTGGGCGGCTGGCTGGGCGGCGCCCTGCAATGGCATTTTGCCGGCATGTGGCTGCTGCTGGCCAATGGCCTGCTGTACCTGGGCCTGAACCTGACCACCGGCCGCCTGGCCCGCAAATTCTTCCCCGTCGGACCGCGCGGCGTACTGGCCGACCTGGGCGCCGCCCTGCGCGGCAAGCTCTCGCATGCCGACCCGCGCCACTACAACCAGGTGCAGCGGCTGGCCTATCTGTTCGTCATCGCCGACATCACCGTCTTGATCCTGTCCGGACTGGTGCTGTGGAAGTCGGTGCAGTTCGACACCCTGCGCGCGCTGTTCGGCGGCTATGAATTCGCGCGCCGCATCCATTTCTTCGCCATGGCGCTGCTGGTGGCTTTCGTGGCGGTTCACCTGGCCATGGTGGCCCTGGTGCCGCGCAGCCTCATCGCCATGATCCGCGGCAAATAAGGAGCCTCGCGTGAGCGCAAAACGACGCCTGTCACTGCTGGGCCTGGACGGCCCCGCCACCCTCAAAGAAGCCGTCAAGATCCTGGACAAGCGGGTCGAGGCGCCGTCGCGCCGCGCCTTCCTGCGCCGCAGCCTGACCCTGGGCGGCCTGGCCATGCTGTCCGGCTGCTCGCTGTCCGATGACGAGAACGTCGAAAAGGCCCTGACCAGCGTGTCGCGCTTCAACGACCGCGTGCAGGGCTGGATCTTCGACCCCAACAAGCTCGCCCCCACCTACCCCGAATCCATGATCACCCGGCCGTTTCCGTTCAATGCCTACTACGGCATCGACGAGGTGCGGCACGTGGACGAAGACAGCTTCCGGCTGGAAGTCACCGGCATGGTCGCCGACAAGCGCCGCTGGCGCCTGGAGGAATTGCGCGCCATGGCCCAGATCGACCAGGTCACGCGCCACATCTGCGTCGAAGGCTGGAGCGCCATCGGCAAATGGGGCGGCGTGCCGTTTTCCACCTTTCTCAAGCGTGTCGGGGCCGACCTGACGGCCAAGTACGTCGGCTTCAAGTGCGCCGACGACTACTACACCAGCATCGACATGCCCACCGCGTTGCACCCGCAGACCATCCTGGCGCTGACGTACGACGGCAAGACCCTGCCGCCGGAGTACGGCTTTCCCATGAAGCTGCGGATGCCCACCAAGCTTGGCTACAAGAACCCCAAGCACATCCAGGCGATCTTCGTCACCAACACCTACCCGGGCGGTTACTGGGAGGACCAGGGCTACAACTGGTTCGGCGGCAGCTAGGTGGTTTTTTGCGCTTTCGCGTTTTCACTCAACGACACACCAAAGGAACTCATCATGAAGCAACTCACCACCGCCGCGTTTGCCGTCTGCCTCGCCTTCGGCGCCGTCGCGGCCCATGCCGCCGACAGCATGAGCAAGGATTCGATGTCCAAGGACGGCGCACCCGCCAGCAGCATGTCCAAGGATGGCATGGCGAAAGACGGCATGGCCAAGGACGGCATGTCCAAGGGCAGCATGAGCAAGGACGGCATGTCGCACGACGGCATGAAGAAGGATTCCATGGGCAAGGACGGGATGTCGAAGGATTCCATGTCCAAAGACTCGATGTCCAAGGACGGCATGTCCAAAGGCGGCATGAGCAAGGATTCCATGGGCAAGGATTCCATGAGCAAGTGAGGACGGGGGCCGGCCCATCCGGGCGCCCCGGCCGCCGGCCCGCCCAACACCCCACACACGGAGCCCATCATGAGACTGACACGCAGGCATTTTCTCAGCGCAGGCGGCGCCGTTGCCGCAGCCGCCGGCCTGGCGCCTTTGCTGGGCGCCAACCGCGCACGCGCGGCGCAAGCGCAGGCCTACCCCTACACGCTCACCGACGCCGAATGGCGCGCCAAGCTGACCTCGGCGCAATACGACGTGCTGCGCCGCGAGGGCACCGAACGGCCCTACACCAGCCCGCTGAACAACGAGCACCGCGCCGGCACCTTTGCCTGCGCCGGCTGCGCCCAGAAGCTGTTTTCGTCCACCACCAAGTTCGACAGCGGCACCGGCTGGCCCAGCTTCTGGCAGCCCCTGGACCATGCCGTGGCCACGCTGCAAGACCGCAGCTTCGGCATGACCCGCACGGCCGTCAACTGCAGCAACTGCGGCGGCCACCTGGGGCATGTCTTCGATGATGGCCCCCGCCCCACCGGTCTACGCTATTGCATGAACGGCGTGGCCATGAGCTTCACCCCGCAGGCCTGACTCCGGCCCGCGTCTTTTCTGTACAGGAATCCGCATCATGCCTATCCGCCCCCGCGTCCTTTGCGCCGCCTTGGTCGCCACCGCCGGCCTGTTCGCCGCCCACGCAGCAGGCGCCGCCGAGCGCGCCTTCATCATCCCGCCCCCCGCCGTCGACGAGCCGGCCACCGCCGCCCAGGAAAAAGCCGTCATCGCCGGCGGCTGCTTCTGGGGCGTGCAGGCCGTGTTCCAGCACGTCAAGGGCGTGACGTCCGCGGTGTCCGGCTACGCCGGCGGCCAGGCGTCCACGGCCGACTACGACACGGTCAGCGGCGGACGCAGCGGTCATGCCGAATCCGTCGAAATCACCTATGACCCCAAGCAGGTCAGCTACGGCCAGCTGCTGCAGATCTATTTCTCGGTGGCGCACGACCCCACCCAGCTGAACCGCCAGGGGCCAGACAGCGGCACGCAGTATCGGTCCACCGTCTTCCCCACCAACGACAGCCAGCGCAAGGTGGCCGAAGCCTACATCGCGCAGCTGGACAAGGCGGGCGTGTATCCCAAGACGCTGGCGACCACGGTGGAACCGCTGAAGGGCTTCTACCCGGCCGAGGGCTACCACCAGGACTATCTGGTGCGCCACCCCTACAGCATGTACATCATGGTCAATGACGTGCCCAAGGTGGAAAACCTGGCCAAGACCTTTCCGGCGGCGTATCGAGACAAGCCGGTGCTGGTGAATCCGTAGGCACTGAACGCCGAATCGCCTGGCGTTCACGCCTGAATCGCTTGGTGGCTGCCCATGGGCAGCCACTTGCGCTTGTGGATGCCGCTCATTATTTTCAATAATGCAGTGTTTTATTATTAATGACATAAAAAGCGCTTAATAATTAATTCCTGGAATATCCAACAACCAGAGAATCAATAATAAGCATCACAGCACCATCACCACATCCATCGCCCCTCATCCCGCCCCGTTTTTTATACGATTAAATGTATCAATTCACGCCATTTTGATAATGCGGACGGTATCTAAAACCCTGTTTAAAATCAATCGGTTGGTATCCACAACCCGACCCTTAATAATACGGATGGTATCCAAACACCCCTACTTTGTATTGCAAAAAAATTAGTATAAATTCCGTCCTTTTTTCGATTCCTCGCAGCGCCAGAGCATTTTGTTTCGTTATGCAGCAACTTCGTTACATCGGCGAAAAATGCCCGGGCGAGATTATCAATCGAAATACAAAGGACTCCAGTTTTGACCTCTGGCAAAAACAAATGGCTGACCGCGACGCTCGCGCTCAGCACGACCTACTGCGGCGGCGCCCTGGCCGCCGACCTGACGGTGGCACCCGGCAATACCCAGGTATTCGACGGCTCGGCCAACTTCCCCGGCGGCGTTGACGTCAATGGCGGCACGCTGGTCGTCGGCGGCAATGGCGGCGGCGCCGGCGTCACCCTCAACGGCAACGTCAATGCCGTGTCGAACGCCACCGTGTCCGGCTTTGGCACGGTCAACGGCAATCTCGATGTCTCGGGCAATTCGCGCGTGGCCCCGGGTTATCCGGTCGGCACGCCCACCGGCGTGTCCAACGGCAACCTGGTCGTCAAGGGCGACCTGTCGATGAACAATGCCGTGTTCGACTTCGAAACCGGTTATGCCGGCCTGCCCATCACCCAGCCCGGCACCGGCGACAACATCACGGTCGGCGGCAATGTCGCGCTGAACAACACGACGCTGAACGTCTCGGTCAATACCCTGGGGGTCAACGCCGGCTACTACCGCATCCTGTCGTACGGCGGCACCTTGAGCGGCAACGGCCTGACGCTGGGCACCGTCACCGGCGATTCCGTGCCGGCCGCCAACATCCAGTCGCTGACCGGCGACAAGCAGATCAACCTGATCCTCGGCCCCAGCACCACCAACCTGTGGAACGGCAACGGCGTGGCATCCGCCACCCGCGCGGGCGGCGGCAACGGCACCTGGAGCGCCACCGGCGGCAACTGGAACAGCCCCACCAATGCCACAGGCGCCCTGCCCGATGGCGGCTATGCCATCTTCACCGGCGCGGCCGGCACGGTCACGGTCGACGGCGGCGCAGGCCCCGTTCGCGTGTCGGGCATCCAGTTCGCCACCGACCGCTACACCGTGCAAGGCGCGCCCATCACCCTGGTCGGCAACGGCGGCAACCCGCCCGCCCTCGTCGTGGGCGACGGCACCTATGCGTCGGGCCAGTTCGTCGACACCATCCACAACCCGCTGCAGGGCACGCAGGGCTTCGTCAAGACCGGCCCCGGCTCGCTGATCCTGACCGCCGACAGCAGCGGCCTGTCCGGCCCCATCCTGATCGCCGACGGCGCCCTGGAAATCGATGGCAAGCTGAACGGCCCCATGGACATCGGCCGCGAAGTCGTGCTGGCCGGCGTCGGCCAGGTCGGCACCACCACGCTGTACCCCACCGCCGTCATCTCGCCGGGCAACGATGGCTCGCCCATCGGCACGCTCACCGTCAACGGCAACCTGACCTTCGGCCAGGACACGATCTACCGCGTGCACGCCGACCCCGCCAGCAGCGCCAGCGACCGCATCCACGTCACCGGCATCGCCTACCTGGACGGCACCGTGGCCCACGTCGGCCCCGACGGCAACTATGCGCCGCGCACCACCTACAACATCCTGACGGCCGACGGCGGCATCCAGGGCCGATTCACCGGCGCCTCCAGCAACTACGCCTTCCTGACCCCCACGCTGAGCTACGACGCGAAAAACGCCTTCATGACGCTGACGCGCAATGACGTGCCGATCGGCAGCATCGGCAACTCAGGCAACGAAAGCAGCGTGGGCAACGCGCTGGACAAGGAAGACCCGCCCGCCACGAGCAATGGCAACGGGGCGTCGTCCTCCGGCAATGGTTCCTCGGCCACGGGCAATGGCGCGGCCGGCAATGGCTCGTCGACCCCCGCCACCTCCTCGACCGGCAGCGGCTCGCCCGTGATCGGCAGCGGCATCACCTCGCCCAGGAACACCGGCGCCAGCCAGGTCACGACCGCCGTGCTGACCATGACGCCCACCGAAGCGCGATCGGCCCTGAAGCAGCTGGCGGGCGAAGCCTACGCCAGCACCGCCAGCGTGCTGCAAGGCCAGAGCGACACCGTGCGCACCTTGCCGCTGGATCATCTGCGCGGCAACCTCGACGCGCCCCTGTTTGCCGGTCCGCCCACGGCCCAACTGGGCTCGCCCTCGTCCGACGCCCTGCCGCAAAGCGGCGCGCACCCGGTCTGGGCGCAGGTCTTCGGCAACTGGGGCAGCCTGGGCGGCGACGGCAACGCCTCGCGCGTCAGCCAGTCGGCCGGCGGCCTGTTCGTGGGCACCGATGCCGCCGTGGGCGGCGGCTGGCGCCTGGGCGGCGCGGTCGGCTACACCGGCAGCCACAGCTCCGTGGCCGACACCTCGGCGCGCACCAACGTCGACAGCTACACGGCAACCGTGTTCGGCGGCCGCAACTTCCCCGTCGGCCCCGGCCACATCCGCTTCATGGCCGGTGCCGCCTACACCTGGCATGACGTCGACACCAAGCGCAATGTCGCGGCGGGCAGCCTGAACCAGCAGTTGAAGTCCTCGTACAACGCCTCGTCCACGCAGGTGTTCACCGAACTGGGCTACAAGCTGCCGCTGGGCGACGCCTACAGCATCGAACCCTACGCCGGCCTGGCCTGGAACCAGCTGCGCACCCGCGACTTCCAGGAATCGGGTGGATCGGCCGCCCTGCGCGGATCGGGCAGCACCGACGACGTGACCACCACCACGCTGGGCCTGCGCGGCGCCTGGGAATTCGAGTCCAACCGCGCACCCGGCCGCCTCACCGCGTCGCTGGGCTGGCGCCATGCCATGGGCGACGTCAAGCCCCGGCAGGACCTGGCCTTCGACGGCGGCAGCACGTTCTCGGTCAGCGGTGCACCGATAGCGCAGAACGCGGCCGTGCTGGGCCTGGGCGCCGAAATCGCCATCGCCCGCAACACCACCGCGGGCGTTGCGTACGACGCACAGTTTGGCGGCGGCAACCGGCAGCAGTCGGGCATGTTCAAGCTGGCGGTGCGCTTCTAACGCGCGGTCGAGCACGCCGAGGTCCTGCGGCGTGTCGGCCATTGCGGGCTGACACGCCGTAACGCCCGGGGCATGTCGCGATTGCCGCACGACCTGCCGACGGCGTGCTCATTCAAGCAACCGTAAAAC
>NZ_JCBANA010000065.1:0-40584 GCF_059760725.1 Achromobacter sp. 1014246743 | reverse complement strand
CGGGCCGCGAGATCATGTCTTGCAACGACAGGCCGGCATCGTCGGACAGCGCCACGATGCGCAGTTGCGCCACGCCCGACAGCGCCTCGCGGCCGGTCCAGCCTTCGACGTGCAGCGACGCCAGCGCACCCTCGCCTTGCAGGCGATAGAGGCGGGCGTCGGAATTGAACAGGCCACTCATCGCAGCGGCCCGACACGCAATAGCACCAATGTCAGCATCAGGAAACTCCCATGTCGCATTGCACCTGCGCGCCGACAACGAGTGTCGATACGCCTCGGGGTCAACATCCCCGATGGACAGGAAGAAATACCACGACGATCTGGCGTCAATGACAACCAACGTCGCTCAAGTTGCAACAAAAATTGAAAAAACGGCACGAGAATGAAAAAATCGAAGGCTTCCTATCCGTCGTGCCGCCCCCCCCGCGGTGCTTGCCCCAACGCCATGCGCCTGCTTGCCGGCACCGCTTCCTGGACCGACCCCACGCTATTGGCCTGCGGCCGCTTCTATCCGCCCCAGGCCAACAGCGCCGACGCCCGGCTGCGTTTTTACGCCTCGCGTTTTTCGCTGGCCGAGGTGGACTCCAGCTACTACGCCCTGCCCAGCGCGGAAAACGCCTACCTGTGGGCGCAACGCACGCCGGACGACTTCGTCTTCAACATCAAGGCGTACCGACTGTTCACCGGCCACCAGACGCCGCTGGCGGCGCTGCCGGCCGATATCCGCCAGGAACTGGGCGACTGGCCCGAACCGGTGATCTATCACCGCGGCATGCCCGATGACCTGCGCGATGAACTGTGGCGCCGCTATACGCTGGCGCTGGAGCCCCTGCGCATGGCCGACAAGCTGGGCGCGGTGCATTTTCAGTTTCCGCCCTGGGTCCAGCGGGATGCGCGCGGGATGGCGCGGGTTGCCGATTGCGCGCGGCGGCTGGAAGACCATCTGGTGTCAGTGGAATTTCGCCATCGCAGCTGGTTCGCGACGCCCGAGGCCACGGCGGCCACGCTGGCGATGGAACGCGAATTGGGGGTGGTGCATACCGTGGTCGATGCGCCGCAGGGCTTTGACAACAGCGTGCCCGCGGTATGGGCATGCACGCATCCCGACCTGACGCTGCTGCGCCTGCACGGGCGCAACACGGCCACCTGGAACGCGTCGGGCAGCGCGTCGTCGGGGCGTTTCCAGTACGAATATTCGGAAGAGGAACTGGCCGAACTGGTGCGCCGCTTTCAGCAAGTAGCGCAGCAAAGCGCGCAGGCGCACGCGGTGTTCAACACCAATTACGAAGACCAGGGCATGCGCAATGCCGCGGCATTCAAGGCGGCATTGAGCGCCCCCGGCACGCAAGACGGCCCGCCGTGAAGGGGATGGCGCGGCCCCGCATGCGGCGCCACGGCGGCAAGCGCTAGCCGCCCGCCTCGGCCAACGCCAGCGGCGCGGGCGACGTGCGTGCCACTTCCGCCAGGCTTTCCAGCAGCACTTCGAATTTGCGGGCGATGTCGTGCTCGGGCACGCAGGCATAGCCCAGCAGCAGCCCGGGGCGGCGCCCTTCGGCGCCCACGTAGTAGCGCGACAGCGCGCGCGTCAGCACGCCCTTGCGGCGCGCCACGTCCACCACGCGCAGGTCGTCCATGTGTGTCGGCAAGGTCAGCACCAGGTGCAGGCCCGCCAGGCTGGCGTCGCGATGCAGCCAGTCGGGCCCCAGGCGCCGTTCGATCAGGTTGACCAGCATGGCGCGGCGGCGCGCATACAGCATGCGCATGCGGCGGATGTGGGCGGCGTAGTGGCCTTCGGCGATGAAGGTGGCCAGCGCCGCGTGCGTCATCAGGTGGCCTTCGCGGTACAGCTCGGCGTGGGCCGCCTGGAACGCGGCGGTCAGGGGCTTGGGCAGCACCAGGTAGCCCACGCGCAGCCCCGGATACAGCGTCTTGCTGAAGGTGCCCATGTAGATCACGGGCGCATCGGGCTCCAGCCCCAGCAGCGACGCGATGGGCCGGCCGGAAAAGCGGAATTCGCTGTCGTAGTCGTCTTCGATGATCCAGCTGCCGTGCTGGTGCGCCACGGCCAGCAGCTGGCGGCGGCGCGCCAGCGACATGACCGGCCCCAGCGGATACTGGTGCGACGGCGTGACGAAGATGAAGCGCGGCGGCGCGCCGCCGGGCAAGACGCCGCCTTCCGGCAGGCGCATGCCTTCTTCGTCGACCGGCAGGTGCACCGTGTGCAGGCCGTTGGCCTGCAGCACCGTGCGCGCGCCCCAGTAGCCCGGGTCTTCGACCCAGGCGGTTTCGCCGGCTTCGCCCAGGATGCGCGTGGCCAGGTCGATGGCCTGGTGCGAGCCTTCGGTGATCAGGATCTGGTCGGGGTCGCAGTCGATGGAACGCGTCAGCGCCAGGTGCTCGGCCAGGGCTTCGCGCAGCGCCGGCAGGCCGCCGCCGTAGGCATAGGTGAGCAGATCGGGCGAGGGGTTGCGCCACAGCGCGGAAAAGATGCGACCGAATTTCTTGTGGGGAAATTCGGTCAGGTCGGGCACCCCGGGCATGAACGCCCCCCACTGGTAGGGCGAGGCCGAGACGCCGTCGACAATGGCGGCGCCGCGCGCGGACAGCGCCGGACGCGGCTGCGGGGTGGGTGCGCGGCGCGACTGGCGGCCGCTGGCCAGGTAGGAATCGGGCAGCGAGGCGTTGACGAAGGTGCCGTTGCCCTGGCGGCTGCGGGTGTAGCCTTCGGCAAGCAGCTGGCTGTAGACGTGCACCACGGTGTTGCGGGCGATGCCGAGTTCGGCGGCCAGGTCGCGCGAGGCGGGCAGGCGCGAATCCGCCGCGATGGAACCATCGAGGATGGCTTCTCGAATGCCATGGTAGAGCCGCTTGTTCATCGGCCCGCCGCCGGCATCGGCCAGGCGCAGCAGCAGCAAATCCCCAACGATGGACCGCAATTGGTTCTACCTGATTTATAAAAGTGGTTCCCAACAATGGGGCCATAGTAGCATTAAATAAGGTTTTTCCCGCCCACTTGCCATCCGAGGCTGAGATGAAGAATCAGGACCTGAATACCCGCCGTTCCCTGGCCACGCCGCGCGGCGTCGGCGTCATGTGTGATTTCTATGCCGTGCGCGCCGAGAACGCCACGCTGTGGGACGCCAACGGCAAGGAATACATCGATTTCGCGGGCGGCATCGCGGTGCTGAACACCGGCCACCTGCACCCCAAGGTCAAGGCCGCCGTCAGCGCCCAGCTCGACAATTTCACGCACACCGCCTACCAGATCGTGCCCTACGAGGGCTACATCTCGCTGGCCGAACGCATCAACCGCCTGGCCCCCATCGACGGCCTGAAGAAGTCCGCCTTCTTCACCACCGGCGTCGAAGCCGTCGAGAACGCCGTCAAGATCGCGCGCTCGGCCACGGGCCGTTCGGGCGTCATCGCCTTCTCGGGCTCGTTCCACGGCCGCACCATGCTGGGCATGGCGCTGACCGGCAAGGTCGCCCCCTACAAGCTGTCGTTCGGCCCGATGCCAGGCGACATCTACCACGTGCCCTTCCCCAACGCTACGCAAGCCATCACGGTGGCCGATTCGCTCAAGGCGCTGGACCTGCTGTTCAAGGTCGACATCGACCCCAAGCGCGTGGCGGCCATCATCATCGAACCGGTGCAGGGCGAAGGCGGCTTCAACATCACCCCGCCCGAACTCATGACCGCGCTGCGCAAGGTCTGCGACGAGCACGGCATCCTGCTGATCGCCGATGAAGTGCAGACCGGCTTTGGCCGCACCGGCAAGCTGTTCGCCATGGAGCACCACTCGGTGCAGGCCGACCTCATCACCATGGCCAAGAGCCTGGGCGGCGGCTTCCCGATCTCGGGCGTGGTCGGCCGCGCCGACGTCATGGACGGCCCGGCCGCGGGCGGCCTGGGCGGCACCTACGCCGGCAACCCGTTGGCGGTGGCCGCGGCCCACGCCGTGCTGGACGTGATCGCCGAAGAAAAGCTGTGCGAACGCTCGGTCACCCTGGGCGACAAGCTGCGCGCCCATCTGGAAGGCCTGCGCGGCAAGGTGCCCGGCATCGCCGACGTGCGCGGCCTGGGCTCGATGGTGGCGCTGGAACTGAACGACGCCAACGGCAAGCCCGACGCCGAAGCCGTCAAGCGCGTGCAGGCCCGCGCCCTGGAACAAGGCCTGATCTTGCTAAGCTGCGGGGTGTACGGCAACGTTCTGCGCTTCCTGTACCCCTTGACCATTCCCGACGCCCAGTTCGATCGCGCGCTGGCCATCCTGACCGAGTCGCTGGCCGCTTAAGAATCGGCCTTGGCCCCCCATAACGGCCCGCCCCCCTGTCGGGGTACCGCCCGATCGAGATGCCGCGGAGCCGGCTCTGCCGGTCCGCAGGCATGCCCCCTTGAGGGGGAAGCGCGCAGCGCTTCGGGGGTGGACCTATTCCATTGGAGACTTTTGCAATGACGTCTTTGACCCATCCCCTTTCGCGTCCCGAACTGCTGCGTGACGCCTGCTACATCGACGGCAAGTGGGTTGCCGCGGGCAATGGCCCGTCGATCCCCGTCGACAACCCGTCCACCGGCAAGACCATCGTGTCCGTGCCCAAGCTGGGCCGCAAGGAAACCGAACAGGCCATCGCCAGCGCGCAAGCCGCCCTGCCCGCCTGGAGCGCCAAGACCGGCAAGGAACGCGCCGCGATCCTGCTGAAGTGGTCCCAGCTGATGATGCAGAACCAGCAGGATCTCGCCGCCATCATGACCTCGGAACAGGGCAAGCCCGTGACCGAGGCCGCCGGTGAAATCGCCTACGCCGCATCGTTCCTGGAGTGGTTCGCCGAAGAAGCCAAGCGCATCGACGGCGACGTGCTGCAAAGCCCCAAGGCCGGCCAGCGCCTGCTGGCGCTCAAGCAGCCCATCGGCGTGACCGCCGCGATCACGCCGTGGAACTTCCCGGCCGCGATGATCACCCGCAAGGTCGGCCCGGCGCTGGCCGCCGGCTGCACCATGGTGGTCAAGCCCGCCCAGCAGACCCCGCTGACCGCGCTGGCGCTGGCCGTGCTGGCCGAAGAAGCCGGCGTGCCGGCCGGTGTGTTCCACGTCATCACGGGCAGCTCGCGCGACATTGGCGCCGCGCTGTGCGAAAGCGACGTGGTGCGCAAGCTGAGCTTCACCGGTTCGACCGAAGTGGGCCGCACGCTGATGGAGCAATGCGCCCCCACCATCAAGAAGCTGTCGCTGGAACTGGGCGGCAACGCGCCGTTCATCGTGTTCGACGACGCCGACCTGGACCGCGCCGTGGACGGCATCCTGGCGTCCAAGTACCGCAACGCCGGCCAGACCTGCGTCTGCGCCAACCGCATCTACGTGCAGGCCGGCGTGTACGAGGAAATCGCCAAGCGCCTGGTGGCCAAGGTCAACGCCATGAAGGTGGGCGACGGCTTTGGCGACGGCGTGACGCAAGGTCCGCTGATCGACGCCAACGCCGTGGAAAAGGTGCAGGAGCACATTGCCGACGCCACCGCGCACGGCGCCAAGGTCATCGCCGGCGGCAAGCCACATGCGCTGGGCGGCACGTTCTTCGAACCCACCGTGGTGCGCGACGTGACGCAGTCGATGCGCTTTGCCACCGAAGAAACCTTCGGCCCGGTCGCGCCGCTGTTCCGCTTCGAATCCGAAGACGAGGTCATCGGCATGGCCAATGACACCATCTTCGGCCTGGCCGCGTACTTCTTCACCCGCGACTACGCCCGCATCTGGCGCGTGTCCGAAGCGCTGGAATACGGCATCGTCGGCATCAATACCGGCCTGATCTCCAACGAAGTCGGCCCGTTCGGCGGCGTCAAGCAATCGGGCCTGGGCCGCGAAGGCTCGAAGTACGGCATCGAAGAGTACCTGGAGATCAAGTACCTCTGCGTCGACCTGGGCGCCTGAGCCCCGGCATCGCCCGGGCGCCGCTCGGCGCCCGTCCTGGCGGGATAAACGGGGCTCGGGTCCCGTTTATCCCCAGGAATTGTGGACAACCTGGCAGATAACTCCTGCACAGGTGCAAAATTCCCTTTAAGTTCATGCGGTTATAAATCGCGATCAATTGCCGCCCAGGCGTGATAGATTTGCGCGTTCCCTGGACGAGCGACTATGAGCAGATCATTTACCCGTGAGGACACCCGCCGGCTGGCGAGCATCCTGGCAGACGCGGCGCAGGCGGAAGTCATGCCGCGCTTTCGCAACCTGCCCGAGGGGTCCGTGCGCGACAAGACCTCGCCGCGCGACCTGGTCACCGACGCCGACGAGGCCGCCGAACGCCTGATCGCCGCGCGCCTGTCCAAGCTGCACCCCGGCGCCGTGCTGATCGGCGAAGAAGCCTCGACCCGCAACCCGGCACTGCTCAACATGCTGGTGGACGCCGACCTGGCGTTCCTGATCGACCCGATCGACGGCACCCGCAACTACGTGGCCGGGCTGCCGCTGTTCGGCATGATGATCGCCGCCTGTCATCGCGGCGACGTGATCGCCGGCGTCATCTACGACCCCGTCAGTCGCGACAGCGCGCTGGCCGTGCGCGGCGAAGGCGCATGGATGGAATACGAGAACGGCAAGCAGGCCTCACTGGCCGTGGCCGCCCCGGCGCCGCCCGAAGACATGGACGGGCTGATTTCCACCGGCGCCCTGCCCGAGCCGCTGCGCACCACGGTCAACGGCAACCTGTCGCGCCTGGGCAGCACGGCCAGCCTGCGCTGCGCCGCCCACGAATACCGCATGCTGGCGGCCGGGCACAGCCATGTCGCCCTGTACAACCAGCTGACCGCCTGGGACCACGCCGCCGGCTGGCTGCTGCACCGCGAAGCGGGCGGCTATGCGGCGCGCTTTGACGGGTCGCCCTACAAGCCCACCCACCGCAGCGGCGGCCTGCTGTATGCCCCGGATGCGGGCAGCTGGCACGCCGCCCGCAAGGCCTTGATGGGCGATGCCATCCCCGACGCCGAGGGCTGAATCCCGGCGATCACGGCGTTAAAAGTCGCTAAAAATCGGGGTTATCCCTAGGATTTATCCACAGTATCTGTGGACAACCCTATGGAAAGCTCTGTAACCGCGCGAAAAAACCCTTACGGGGCGGGTACTTGGTTAAACCGGTCAAAAACCGGCCGGTCTCCGTCCCCGTTATAGGGCTTCCAGCGCCACGGCGCAGGGCAGCGCTACCTTGAGCGTGAGCAGGTTGTCGGCGCGGGTGCGGCCCAGGTTGATGGCGGCTATCGGCAGGCCGTTGCGGGCCGCCGCCGTCACAAACCGGTAACCGGAATAGACCATCAGCGACGAACCGGCCACCAGGACCGCATCGGCAGCCATCAGGCCGGCATTGGCCCGGTCGACCCGATCGCGCGGCACGGTTTCGCCAAAAAACACGACGTCGGGCTTGACGATGCCGCCGCAGCGCGGACAGGGCGGCACGCGGAAGGAGGCGAAATCCACGCCGTCCAGGTCGGCGTCGCCGTCGGGTGCGTCATCGGCCTCGAAGGCGATCCAGTCGGGATTGCGTTCGTGCAGGGTGTCCTGCCAGGCCTGGCGGCCGCCCCGCCAGTCGCAGTTCATGCAGCGCACTTCGTCCAGCCGGCCATGCAGGTCGACCACGTCGCGGCTGCCGGCGGCCTCGTGCAGGCCGTCGACGTTCTGGGTCACCAGGATGGACACCAGGCCGCGATGCTGCAGCCGCGCCAGCGCGCGGTGCGAGGCGTTGGGCTGCACCTGGCCGAAGCGGCGCCAGCCCACCATGCTGCGGGCCCAGTAGCGGGCCCGTGCCAGGTCGTCGCCCATGAACGTCTGCAACGTCATGGGCGGCTTGCGCTTCCATTCGCCGTCGGTGTCGCGATAGTCGGGGATGCCGGAATCGGTGCTGACGCCCGCCCCGGTCAGGACGAACAGCCGCGGGTGGCGGTCGACGAAGCCGCGCAGCGCGGCCAGATCCGAAACTCGTGTGTCCATCGTGGCTCCGAGGGCGTGGGACCGCGGGCGTCAGCCGCCCAGGCCGCAATCCGGCATGTCGCTGACCAGGCTGGCCTGGGTGACGTTGCTGCCCGGCGGCACGCTGCGCGTGAGCCAGACGTTGCCGCCGATGGTCGAGCCCTTGCCGATGGTGACGCGTCCCAGGATGGTGGCGCCCGCGTAGATCACGACATCATCTTCGATCAGCGGGTGGCGCGCCAGGCCTTTCTTGAGCTCGCCGTTTTCGCCCGGCGGGAAGCGCTTGGCGCCCAGCGTGACCATCTGGTAGAGCCGCACGCGGTCGCCGATGATGGCGGTTTCGCCGATCACCACGCCGGTGCCGTGGTCGATGAAGAAGCTGCGACCGATGGTGGCGCCCGGGTGGATGTCGATGCCGGTGTCGGCATGGGCGATCTCGGCCACGATGCGCGCCAGCATGGGCACGCCCAGCCGGTACAGCACGTTGGCCAGGCGGTGGTGGATCATGGCCGCCACGCCGGGATAGCACAGCAGCACTTCGTCGACGCTGTGCGCGGCCGGGTCGCCCTGGTAGGCGGCGGTCACGTCCAGGTCGAGCGCGGCGCGCACCCGCGGCAGCTCGGCGCCGAACTGGCGCACGATCTCGATGGCGCGCTGCTGCGTGTCGGCCTGCAGGGTCGGATCGTTGCGCCCGACGTATTGCAGTTCCAGACCGACCTGGTGCAGCAGGGCATCCAGCGCCGCGCCGATGGTGTGGCCGACGTAGAAGTCTTCGACTTCCTCGCGCAGGTCGATGGGGCCCAGGCGCATCGGGAACAAGGCGCCACAGAGATCCTTGATGATCTGGCGCAGGCTTTCCTGGGACGGGAATTCGCGCAGGCCGGCATCTTCGCGCAGGCGGCCGCGCGGGCCGCGCCAGGCCACGCGGGCCTCGCGCAGGCCGGACACGATGCTGTCCAGGTTCCAGTGGGCGGGCGGCAGGTAGGTCGGGCCGCTCATAGGGACCGCCCCGCCAGGGTGGACAAACCGGCGCGCAGGCCGGCCAAGGAATGGAATGCAAACATGAGGGTGCCTCGCTGACGGTGCATCGCCGGGTGACGGCCGGGCCGCGCGGCGATGCTGCTTCGCAATATTTCCGTCAACTGTAACCGCTTGCGCGCCGTTCGCGGAACTCGTCCGACAGGCTGTTGGGGTTATGCCGCAGGCGGATCGGCCTCGTAGCCTTCGGGATTGCCTTGCTGCCAGCGCCAGCCGTCGGCGCACATGGCGTCCACCCCGTGGCGGCTGCGCCAGCCCAGCAGCGAAGCCGCCAGGGCCGGATCGGCCCACATCCGCTCGATGTCGCCCGGCCGGCGCGCCACCGTGCGCAGCGGAATGCGGCACTGGTTGACCCGTTCGAACGCCCGCACCAGTTCCAGCACGCTGGTGCCCTGCCCCGTGCCCAGGTTGACCGCCACGAAGCCGGGATGACCGGCGGCATAGGCCAGCGCCTGCACGTGCCCCTGGGCCAGGTCCATGACGTGCAGGTAATCGCGCACGCCGGTGCCGTCCGCCGTCGCGTAGTCGTTGCCGAACACGTTCAGGAAGGGACGCCGACCCACCGCCACCTGGGTGATGAAGGGGAACAGATTGTTGGGCACGTCGCGCGGGCTCTCGCCGATCTGGCCGCTGGGATGCGCGCCGATCGGGTTGAAGTAGCGCAAGGTCACCGCGCCGAAATCGGCTTGGGCCGAGCACAGGTCGCGCAGCATCTGCTCGACCATCAGCTTGGTGCGGCCGTAGGGGTTGGCGGGCGCCAGGGGGTGGGCTTCGGTGAAGGGCAGCGACTGGGGTTCGCCATAGACAGTGGCGGACGAGCTGAACACCAGCCGCGCCACGCCCGTCTCGCGCATGGCGCGCAGCAGCGCCAGCGAGCCCGCCACGTTGTTGTCGTAGTACTTGAGCGGGTCGGCCACGGACTCGCCCACGGCCTTGCAACCCGCCAGGTGCAACACCGCCTGCACCGGATCGCCGTCGGCCGCCGCCTGCGCCAGCACCGCCTGCACGCCGCCGGGCTCGCGGATGTCCCCTTCCACCAGGGGAATCCGCGCGCCGCACAGGCGCTCGACCCGCCGCACGGCCTCGGGGCTGCCGTTGCTGAAGTTGTCCAGCACCAGCGGCCGCTGGCCCGCGGCCAGCATCGCCACCAGCGTGTGGGCGCCGATATAGCCCGCGCCGCCGGTGACCAGTACCCGCATGTCTGCCATGGCCCGGCTCCGTCAGAGATGGGCGGCCACGCCAGGCACCCAGGCATGGCGCGGACGCGGCGCCTGCGCATGGCCACGGTAGCGGTCGATCCAGTACGAGGTCGAGGCGTCATGGCCCCAGTCGACCACGCCGGCCGACACAGGCACCGCCAGTTCGCGCTCGATGCCGGTGGCCAGCCGCTTGCCCAGTTCCACGCCCCATTGATCGAAGGGGTTGATGCCCCAGACCACGCTCTGCACGAACACCTTGTGCTCGTACAGTGCCAGCAGCGCGCCCAGGCCGCGCGGATCCAGCTGGCGCAGCACGATCAGCGTGGATGGCCGCCCGCCCGGGTGCACCATGTGGTGGGCGAGGCTCAACGCCTTGTCCGGATCATCGACATGGGCCACATCCAGCAGCGCCTGTTGCAGGGACTTGCCGCGTAACAGCGCCTGGCGCTGCGCCAGGCAGTTGGCCAGCAGCATGCGATGCGCGTCGGGGCTGTCCGCATGCCCTTGCAGGCTGGCGATGAAATCCACCGGCGCCCCTTCTGCGCTCTGGTG
Source organism: Achromobacter sp. 1014246743 (assembly GCF_059760725.1). Lineage (NCBI taxonomy): Bacteria > Pseudomonadati > Pseudomonadota > Betaproteobacteria > Burkholderiales > Alcaligenaceae > Achromobacter > Achromobacter sp. 1014246743. The sequence continues at coordinate 29,848 of NZ_JCBANA010000065.1, read as the reverse complement.
CAGCCACTGGAAGAACGTGTGCTGGCCGTCGGTGCCCGGCATGCCCCAGATGATGGGGGCCGTGGGCACGCCGACCTCGCTGCCGTCACCGGCGACCCGCTTGCCCAGCGATTCCATTTCCAGCTGCTGCAGGTAGGTCACCAGGTGCAGCAGGCGGGCGCTGTAGGCGGCAATGTTCAGGGAACTGTGGCCCAGCACGCTGCAGTTGACCAGCCCGGCCAGGGCCAGCTGCACCGGCGCATTCGAGGCCAAGGGCGCCTGCTGGAAGTGCTGGTCCATCGCTTCGGCGCCGGCGCGCATGCCGATCAGCACGTCGGCCCCGACGGTCAGCGCGATGGACAGGCCGGCCACCGACCAGACGGAATAGCGCCCGCCCACCCAGTCGCACATGCGAAAGACCTGGCTGGACGGCACGCCCAGCGCGCGCGCGGCGGGCACGTTGGCGGTCACGGCCGCCAGGTGGGTGGAGACGTCGGCCACGCCGCCCTGCTTGAGCCAGGCAATGGCGGCGCGCGCATTGTGCAGCGTCTCGGCGGTGGTGAACGATTTGGACGACACCACCACCAGGCAGCGGCGCGGGTCCAGCCCGGCCACGGCGTCATGGAAGGCATGCCCGTCGATGTTGGAAACGAAGCGGATCTGGCGGCGCTGGCCGGGCCCGCCGAACGCCTGGATGGCCAGGCGCGGCCCCCAGTCGCTGCCGCCGATGCCGATGTGCAGCACGCTGGAAAAATCAGCGGTCTGGTCGGTACGCCGCACGAAATCGGCCATGCGCGCGTATTCGCACACCGAATCTTCATCCTGCCCGTCCGGCTGCTCGCGGGTACGGCCGGCTCGCAGCGCCGTGTGCCAGGCGGGTTTGCCTTCGGTCCAGTTGACCGGCCCCCCGGCGAACAGCGCCTGGCGCGCCGCGTCCAGCCCGCGGGCGCGCAGCAATGCCACCGCGGCCGCATCCAGCGCCGCCGACTGCCGCTGCATGGTCAGGTCCACGCACAGCCCCGCCGCTTCGATCACCTTGAGCGCCGCGGCATCCAGCGGCGCATCGCTTGCCGACTGCGCGAACGCCAGCCATTCGGGGCTGCCGGCCAGCCCGGCCGTCTCGCTGTTGACCAGGGCCTCTATCGCAAAATTCGCCTTTCCCATCGCGTGATGCTCCTTAGAACGGTAAACGGATATGAGGTGCAATGCGCCGGAACGCGTTGCGGAAGTCCTCCTCGATGCGGGCCAGGGCGGCCACGGTGTCTCCTTCAAAACGCAGCACCACCGTCGACGTGGTGTTGGACGGCCGCGCCAGGCCGAAGCCATCGGCGTAGTCGACCCGCACGCCATCCAGGTCGTTGATGGACAGCGCGCCGGGAAACTCCCCGTTCTCGCGCAGGGCGTCCACCAGTTCGACGTGTTCGCCTTCGGCGGTTTCCAGCTTGATTTCCGGGGTGGCGCAGGACTGCGGCAGGCTTTCGAGCAAGGCCGAGGGGTCCGGCGCCGCGGACAGGATCTCCAGCAGGCGGGCCGCGGCATACAGGCCGTCGTCAAAGCCGTACCAGCGTTCCTTGAAGAAGATGTGGCCGCTCATCTCGCCAGCCAGTAGCGCGCCGGTTTCGCGCATCTTCGCCTTGACCAGCGAATGCCCGGTCCGGCACATGGTGGCCTTGCCGCCGGCCTCGACGACGGCGCGCGCCACGTGGCGGCTGCATTTGACGTCGTAGAGAATCTCGGCGCCCGGGTTGCGCGCCAGTACGTCGCGGGCAAACAGGATCAGTTGCCGGTCTGGCCAGATGATCTGGCCGGACTTGCTGACCACGCCGAGCCGGTCGCCGTCGCCATCGAAGGCCAGGCCGACCTCGCAGTCCGAATAGCGCAGGCAATAGATCAGGTCCTGCAGGTTCTGCGGATCCGCCGGGTCGGGATGGTGGCCCGGAAACGAGCCGTCGACCTCGCAGAACAGCTCGGTGACCTCGCAGCCCAGTGCGCGAAACAGCGCCGGCGCCACCGCCCCCGCCACGCCGCTGCCGCAGTCGATGGCGACCTTCATGGGCCGCGACAGGCGGATGTCGCCCAAGAGCCGTGCCGCGTAGCACGGCTGCATCTGCATCTGGGTGCGACCGCCCGCCACGCTGGCGGACTCGATCGGCAGGCGCATGGCATCGCGCAGCGCGGTGATGCCCTCGCCATACAGCGAGGCGCCGTCCAGCACGATCTTGAAGCCGTTGTGGGCCGGCGGATTGTGGCTGCCGGTCACGGCAATGCCGGCGCCGGTATCCATCAGGCGCGCCGCGAAATACACCATCGGCGTGGTGGCCATGCCGATGTCGATGACGTGCACGCCCGCCGAGCGCAGCCCGGCCTGCAGCGCCGCCGCCAGTTCCACGCTGCTCAGGCGGCCGTCACGCCCTACCACCACGGCGCGCGCGCCCAGTTCCACCGCCCGCACGCCCACCGCCATGCCCAGGCTATGGGCGAAGCGCGCGTCGATCTCGTCCGGCACCGTGCCGCGTATGTCGTAGGCCTTGAAGACCGCATCCAGGATCTGCGGGGATTCCCAGCCAAAAGTTCCATGCATGCCAGTTCTCCGCCGGGGTTACTTGGGGCCGTTCTGCTTGAAATCGCCGTAGTACGCGGCCCGCGAGTAGCGGTAGCCGCCGTACTTGGACCGGAAGCCGAAGCGCTCCGGCATCAGCTTCAAGCCGTTGAACAGCACCCCGTCCACCGGCGCGCCCGCCTGGATCAGGCGCTTGGCCGTCTCGCGGATCTCACCCACGGTATTCATGCCGGAACGCACCACCACCATCACCGCCGCCGCATGCGTGCCGACCACGGCCGCATCCGGCGAGGACAGCACCGGCGCGGTATCGAGGATCACCATGTCGTACTGGCTGGACAGTTCACGCAGCGTCTGGCCGAAGATCGGCGAGGCCAGCAATTCCGACGGATCGAAGGTGACCGCGCCCGTGGCGATGAAGTCCACGCCTTCGGACACGCTGTGCTTGCGCACGCGTTCCAGCGGGATGGTGCCCGACAGCACTTCGAACAGGCCATCTTCCTTGGGCACGCCGAAATAGCGGTTCAGCTGGCCTTTGCGGAAGTCGGCGTCGATCAGCAGCACGCGCTTGCCCACCCCGCCCTGGATGAAGGCGAAGTTGGCGGACAGGAACGACTTGCCCACCCCTGCCACCGGCCCGGTGAACATGACCATGTTGTTGGCGGACTGGCGCAGCGACGCCTGCAGCACGTTGCGGAAGGACCGCAGGCTTTCGATGGGTGGCGCATTGCCCTGGCTTTGCGCCAGCAGCGCCGGCACGGTCGCGTTCTTGCGCCGGCTGCGGCGCCACAGCTTGTCCTGCAGGTCGCTGTGGGGAATGGCGGCCAGCACCGGCAGGCCGGTGTAGCGTTCGACGTCGTCCGGTTCGGACAGTCCGCCGAACAGCGCGTTGCGCACGAAGGCGCACAGCACGCCGAAGATCAGCCCGATGGCGGTGGCCACGCCGATGATGATGGCGGCCTTGGGGCGCACCGGCTTATCCGGCTGCACCGCGGCGTCCAGGATGCGCACGTTGCCGACCTTGCCCGCGCGGATCAGGCGCAGTTGCTGCGCGTTGTTGAGCAGGCCCGTGTACAGCTCGGTATTGACGCGCACGTCGCGCACCAGCCGCACCACGTCCTGCTCCAGGTCGGGCAACTGCTTGATGTTGTCACCGATCCGGTTGACGTCGCCCGTCAGCGACGCGATCTGGCGGTCGATGGCGACGATGCTGGGGTGGGTCGGCGCGAACCGGGTGATCAGTTCCTGGCGCTTGGAGCGCAGTTCCATCACCTTGGTCTGGGCGTCGACCGATTGGGCCAGGATCAGCTTGGCCTCTTCGCTCAGGTCGATGGTGCCGCGCTTGTTGCGCAGCGAGTTGTACTTGGTTTCAGCCGCGTCCAGTTCCTGCTTGAGCTGCGGCAATTGCTTGTCCAGGAACGCCAGCGACTTCTCGGCCTGGGCCGACTTGCGGTTGACGTTCTGCTGCACGTATTCCTGGCCGATCTGGTTCAGCACGGCCGTGGTCAGCACCGGGTCGTTGCCTTCCATCGTGACGCCGATGACGCCCGACGTGCGGCCGCGTTCGAAGATGCCCAGGCGCGACTGCACGTCCTCGATGGCCGCCAGGCGCGAGGTGCGCGACACGGTGAATTCCGTGCCCGGCCGCCCGCTGAGCGCATCGATGTGCACGTCCATCGCGCCGCCGCCCGGCAAGAGGAAATGCTCGGGCTTGCCGACCGTGCCCTTGAACGTGGACCCGGTGACCTTGTCGAACAGCGTGAAGGCGCCTTCGCCCTGGGTGGTGATGCGAAAGGGCTTGCCCAGCCATTCGTTGGGCACGTCCAGCTGTGAAATCGAAATCGACTCGCCGCCCCAGGCATAGCCGCCGCGCGGCAGCCCGGACGGATACGGCAGGCTTTCATGCCGCTGCGCCAGCCATTCACCCACCACCGGGAAGTAGCGCGGCTTGGCATGGATGTACAGCCTGAACTTGTCGACGGCCGGCCCGACCACCATGCGCGAGCGCAGCACTTCCATTTCGCCGGAGGTCTCGGCCTTGGTGTCGAAAATGGCCGAGACGTCGCCCAGCAGGCTGCGGTTCTGGCCTTGGGGGAGTTCCTCCTCCACCTGGACGATGATGTCCGCCTGGTAGACCGACGGCGTCACCATGACGTAGAGGACCGCGCCCAACAGCGCAATCAACGTCAGGGCGATGATCAGCCATCGGTTGGAGAAAATGGCGTCCACATGCGAGGACAGCGGGGTTTCCTGCTGGCGAGCCGGGACGGAGGGCTCGAACGATTCGATAGGCAACGACATGCAGCTCTCCAAGAATAGGCGCCGCCGCGGTCGCGACGCCCCCAAAGGCGTGGGTCGGGGCCCGCACGCGCCGGACGGCGCCGGGCGGGCCCCGGGTCGATTACTTGATGGAATGCACGGTCTGCACCGTTTGCGCACTCGGGAACAGGTTGCTGATGAAGCGGTTCCACCGCACCAGCGCTGCCGTATCCACGAACACGACGTCTTTGGGTTGCAACTCGAACTTCTCCGCCACCGCATAAGCCTGCGGCGATGCGGCGTTCAGATGGAACACCAGCGGCGTCGCCTGCTCGGTACTGCGCACCACAAACACCTGTGACGAGTCCGCAGTCATCTGGTTGGGCCCGCCGGCCACACCCAGCGCTTCGTTCAGCGTCAGTCTTCCATCCCTCATCACAATCGAGGCGGGCGTAGTCACTTCGCCCGTCACGAACACCTTGCTCTCGTCGCGCGGCGTCACCCGGACGATGTCGCCCGACTTCAGCATGACCTGGTTCAGGTCCTGCCCACGCTCGATCAGGGCGGGCAGGTTGACGCGTGTGGCCTTGCCTTCGCGGATGACATAGACGCTGCTGCGGTCACCGGTGGGCAGGATGCCGCCCGCGCGGTTGATCGCTTCCAGCAAGGTCATGGGAATGTCGTTGATCGCGACGGTGCCAGGCGTCTTGACTTCGCCCTCGACGTAGACCCGCTTGCTGCGGTAGCCCAGCACCCGCACCGTGATCTGCGGGTCCTGGATGTATTTACCCGAACTGTTCACTATGAGATTGCGCGCCTGAAGTTCCGTCAAGCCCGCCACTTTCAGCAGTCCTGTATAGGGAAATTGGATATATCCAGAGGATGAGACCGTATAGCCCGGAATGCCCGAGGCGGTATCCCCGAAGGCTAGTTCGGTCACCCCAGTCCCGATGGCGTAGGTTTGCGTCGGAAGCACGAGTTCGGGGTGATCCCACACCACGATCGAAAGGATGTCGCCAGGGCCGATGCGGTACGGCTCGGTCTTGTCGACCAGCTTCGACACCCCATCGTTGTTCAGCAGCGCCTGGCGCGCACGGTTGTCTTCCAGCACGAGGCTGGGCGTGATTTCCCGAATATCGGCGACCGAGTTCGGGTCGAGCGGATCGACGCGATGCTTGGCGTTGAAGGTCATGCCGGGAGAGAGGGCGCAAGCGCCTAGCGAGGACACGAGCGCGATGGCAGCGATGGCTCGGCTCAACGTTCCGAAAAATGTCGTCATGGCAAATCCACTGTGAATGACTTCGTTGCTTGGAAAGGAGCCCGATGCGTAACGGGTTGCGACATTCCACTCTCTTTTCCAGCCCCCGCACATTCGACGGATGCCCTAAGCCTTCTCCTACATCGTTTGGAGGTTTCGGGTGGCTCTTGCACTCAATAAGATTCCCACGGTAGCCACATGCTTTGCGGCAGTGCACCGTTGTTTTCCTTGCGGCCGCAGGGCGACTCCCCCCACCCAGGAGTTCGCGATGGAATCGTCCCACACGGACACGTCGGCAAGATTCAACCGCTCCAGCTATCTGTACCGCATGCTGGATGCCGCAATCGTCGTCATCTGCGGCCTGGCCGTCACCGAGCTCAAGTTCGCGGACGAGACCCTGGCGGAACCGCCGCAGATCCACCTGTTCCTGATCTACCTGTGCGGCCTGGGCGTCATCGCCCTGTTCCCCGCCTTCCGGCTGTACGTATCGTGGCGCGGCCGCATGCTGACCGACCTGGTGGTGCGCAGCCTGGCCGCCTGGGCCACGGTGTTCGCGCTGGGCATCCTGGTCAGTTTTCTCATGCATCAGAGCGCGGCGGTATCGCGCATGTGGGCGGCCACCTGGTTCGGCACGGCCGCCCTGGCGCTGGCCGGCGTACGCCTGGCGGTCTACGCCGTACTGGGCGCGGCGCGCGACCGCGGCCTGAACAAGAAGCGCGTACTGCTGGTGGGCTTCGGCGCGCTGGGTCACGACCTGTGGCGCCGGGTGGAACGCTATCGCGAGGCCGGCTACGAGGTCGCGGGCATCTACGCCGAACCGCACGAAAGCCTGCCGCCACAGGTGCGGCGGCTGCATCAACTGGATGCCCTGCACGGCTTCGTGCGCGAGCACAACGTGCGCGAAGTGTGGATCGTGCTGCCGATGGAGGCCGGCCAGGAACTGCGCGAAGTGCTGTACCACCTGCGCAACGACCTGGTGGATATCCGCTGGATACCCGACGTGATGTCGATCCAGTTGCTGGGGCACCGCATCGGCGAATTCCTGGGGCTGCCCGCCATCCAGCTGAACAGCCTGCCGGCGGCCGGCGTACGCGGCCTGGCCAAGGAGGCCTTCGACCGCAGCTTTGCGCTGTGCGCCCTGATCGGCCTGTCGCCCCTGATGCTGGGCGTGGCGTGCCTGGTCAAGCTGACGTCGCGCGGGCCGGTACTGTTCACCCAGCCGCGCCTGGGCGTGGACGGCAAGGTCTTCCATGTCTACAAGTTCCGCACCATGACCGTGCACCAGGAACACGGCGTGGTCACCCAGGCCACGCGTAACGATGCCCGCATCACCCGCGTCGGCGGATTCCTGCGCCGCACCAGCCTGGACGAGCTGCCGCAATTCCTGAACGTGCTGCGCGGCGACATGTCGGTGGTCGGCCCGCGCCCGCACGCGCTGGAACACAACGAGATGTACAAGGACCTGGTGCAGCGCTACATGATGCGGCATCGCGTCAAGCCCGGCATCACCGGTTGGGCGCAGGTCAACGGCCTGCGCGGCCAGACCGACACGCTGCGCAAGATGAGCGACCGGGTCGAGCACGACATCTACTACATCCAGCACTGGACGTTCCGGATGGACCTGATGATCATCGCCCGCACGGCGATATCCGGATGGACGGGCCGAAATGTCTACTGAACCCCTGGGCTGGCCCGCCGTGGCCGGCGCACGCGCCCGCCTTGCCCCTCGCCCCGCCGCGCCGGCCCCCGGCCTGCTGCCCGAAGACGACTTTCGCCGGGCGGTACAGATGCTGCCGCTGGTGTCCATCGACCTCTTGCTACGCGACCCCGAAGGCCGCTACCTGACGGGGCTGCGCTGCAACCCGCCCGCGCAGGGCGCCTGGTTCGTGCCGGGCGGCCGGGTGCGCAAGGACGAAACGCTGGCCCAGGCGCTGCGCCGGCTGGCCCGCGAAGAACTGGGCCTGACGCTGCCGCCGCAGGCCTGGCGCCAGCGCGGCGTGTACGAACACTTCTATGGCACCAATTTTGCCGGCGAGAACGGCCGCTCGACGCACTACATCGTTCTCGCCTACGAAGCCCAGCTGGCGCTGGATACCGCCAGCCTGCCGCTGGGGCAGCACCGACGCTACCGCTGGCAGCCGCCCGCGGCCATCGCCGCCGATCCCGGCGCGCATCCGTACACCCAGGCCTACTTCAAGGAGTCAGCGCCATGACCAACCCCCATCCCCCGTACCGGGCCGTCATCCTTTGCGGCGGCTCCGGCTCGCGCCTGTGGCCGTTGTCGCGGGAGCTGTTGCCCAAGCAGTTCATCCGTTTGACCGATGACCGCAGCCTGCTGCAGAACACCTTGCGGCGGCTGGGCTCGGCCGGCGCCCAGGCGCGCCCGATGCTGGTCTGCAACGAGGCGCACCGCTACATCGCCGCCGAACAGGCGCTGGAGCTGGACATCCAGGACGCCGAGATCGTGCTGGAACCCTTTGCCCGCAACACCGCCCCGGCGATTGCCGCGGCCACCCTGCGGGCGATGCGCGACGGCGAAGATCCGGTGATGCTGATCATGCCGTCCGACCACGTGCTGGAAGACGGCCCCGTGCTGGCCGAGGCCTTTGCCCAGGCCTACCAGGCCGCCCGCCAGGGTGCGCTGGTGACCTTCGGCATCACCCCCACGGCGCCGCTGAGCGGCTATGGCTACATCCAGGCCGCCGAACCCGACGACCTGGCCCCGGCACGCCGGGTGCGCCGCTTCGTCGAAAAGCCGTCGCCGGAAGTCGCGCAGCGCTTCATCGAGGACGGCGGCTACTACTGGAACAGCGGCATGTTCGCCTTCCAGGCCTCGGTCTTCCTGGCCGAAATGGAACGGCTGGCGCCCAAGATATTGGCCCAGGTGCGCCTGGCCGTCAGCGCCGGCCACGGCGAAAGCGCCCTGTTCCAGTTGGACGGCGCCGCCTTCGAGGCCTGCCCCAGCGATTCGATGGACTACGCCATCATGGAACGCACCGACAGCGCCGTGGTCATCCCGCTGGCGGCCTCCTGGAGCGACGTCGGGGCCTGGGACGCGGTCTGGGGCATTGCCCAGAAGACGGCCGAAGGCAATTCCACGACGGGCGACGTCATGGTCGAGGACTCGCGCAACTGCCTCATCCATTCGACCAGCCGCCTGGTGGCCTCGGTGGGGCTGGACGACATCGTGGTGATCGAGACGGCCGACGCCGTGCTGGTAGCCCATAAGACGCGTTCGCAGGACGTCAAGCGGCTGGTGGAGGTATTCAAGACCCAGCACCGGTCCGAAATGAACCACCACCGCGAAGTGCAGCGCCCCTGGGGCTCGTACGACTCGGTGGGCCACGGCCCGCGCTACCAGGTCAAGCGCATCACGGTCAAACCGGGCGCGCGGCTGTCGTCGCAGATGCACCACCACCGGGCCGAGCACTGGGTGGTGGTGTCGGGCACGGCGCGCATCTACAACGGCGACAAGCAATACCTGCTGACCGAGAACCAGTCGACCTACATCCCCCTGGGCGAGGTCCACAGCCTGGAGAACCCCGGCAAGATCCCGCTGGAAATCATCGAGGTGCAGTCCGGCGCCTACCTGGGCGAGGACGACATCGTGCGCTTCCAGGACATGTATGGCCGGGTATGACGCGCCGGGCCGGGCCTCATCCTTTTGGCGCCCGGGCGTGGCGCGCTACTGCCTGCCCGCCGCGGCGGCGTTCTTCGGCGTGCTGGTCACGGTGGGCAACCTGCCCGGGCTGGCCGCCCAGATGTCGGACACCTTCGGGGACAAGCGCCTGCACCTGACCGCCTATGCCGTGCTGACGGCGCTGATCTACGCCTCGGTGCAGCGTCGGCCCGGGCTGACGGCGCTGTTGGTGGTGGCGGTGCTGGGGGGGCTGGACGAATGGATCCAATCCTTTTTTGCCTATCGCCAAGCTGAACTCTTAGACCTTTTGGCCGATATCTCTGCGGCGGGTGCGACAGTAATCTCGTTGAACATCGGTTCCGCAGCCTTCGGCTCTTTTCGTGCAATGACTAAGTCTTAAGGATAAAACCATGCCAAAACGGGCACTGATTACCGGCGTTACTGGGCAAGACGGCGCATACCTGGCGGAGTTCCTGCTGGCCAAGGGCTATGAAGTCCACGGCATCAAGCGGCGCGCCTCGCTGTTCAACACCGCGCGCATCGACCACCTGTACCAGGACCCCCACGACCAGCCGCGCAACTTCGTGCTGCACCACGGCGACATGACGGACTCGTGCAGCCTGATCCGCATCGTGCAATCGGTGCAGCCCGACGAGATCTACAACCTGGCCGCGCAAAGCCACGTGGGCGTGTCGTTCGAAGAACCCGAGTACACCGCCAACGCCGACGGCCTGGGCACGCTGCGCCTGCTGGAGGCGATCCGCATCCTGAAGCTGGAAGACAAGGCCCGCTTCTACCAGGCCTCGACGTCGGAGCTGTACGGCCTGGTGCAGGAAACGCCACAGAAGGAAACCACCCCCTTCTACCCGCGCAGCCCCTACGCCGCCGCCAAGCTGTACGCCTACTGGATCAGCGTGAACTACCGCGAAGCCTACGGCATGTACGCCTGCAACGGCATCCTGTTCAATCACGAATCGCCCAAGCGCGGCGAAACGTTCGTGACCCGCAAGATCACCCGCGGCCTGGCGCGCATCGTGCTGGGGCTGCAGGAATGCCTGTACCTGGGCAATCTGTCGGCGCTGCGCGACTGGGGCCATGCCCGCGACTACGTCGAAATGCAGTGGCTGATGCTGCAACAGGACACGCCGGAAGACTACGTGATCGCCACCGGCATGCAATACAGCGTGCGCGAGTTCATCAATACGGCGGCGCGCGAGCTGGGCATCCTGCTGGCCTGGGAAGGCGAAGGGCTGGAAGAGACCGCCACCGTGCTGTTCAGCCCGGTGCACGACATCAAGCCCGGCCAGGTCATCGTGCGGGTCGACCCGCGCTACTTCCGCCCGACCGAGGTCGAGACCCTGCTGGGGGACCCGACCAAGGCGCGCGAAAAGCTGGGCTGGTCGCCGCGCACCACGTTCGCGCAGCTGGTCAAGGAAATGGTCGAGAGCGACTTGAAGGACGCCCGGCGCGATGCGCTGGTGGAACAGAACGGCTACGAAATCTACGCCTACAAGGAGTAGTCCGCCATGACGAACCTGGATCAACGCGTGTTCGTGGCGGGCCACCGCGGCATGGTGGGCGCCGCGCTGGTGCGCGAATTGCAGCGGCGCGGCTATCGCAACGTCATTACGCGCAGCCACACCGAACTGGATCTGGAAAACCAGAACCAGGTGCACCGCTTCTTCTCGACCACCCCGGTGGACGTGGTGTACCTGGCCGCGGCCAAGGTCGGCGGCATCCTGGCCAACCAGAATCATCCGGTGGACTTCCTGTACCGCAACCTGATGATCCAGTGCAACGTGATCCGGGCCGCCTACGCGGCCGGGGTGCGCAAGCTGCTGTTCCTGGGGTCGTCGTGCATCTACCCGCGCGAGGCGCCGCAGCCGATCCGCGAAGATGCGCTGCTGACCGGCCCGCTGGAAGCCACCAACGAGCCCTACGCCATCGCCAAGATCGCCGGCCTGAAGCTGTGCGAGGCCTACCAGCGCGAGCATGGGGCCCGCTTCATCTGCGCCATGCCCACCAACCTGTACGGGCCGCACGACAACTACGACCTGCACAGCAGCCACGTGCTGCCCGCGCTGATCCGCAAGTTCCACGAAGGCCGCGAAGCCGGCCAGGAGAGCGTGACGCTGTGGGGCACCGGCACGCCGCTGCGCGAGTTCCTGTACGTGGACGACCTGGCGCAGGCCTGCCTGATGCTGATGGAATCGCCGGCGGCCGAGGGCATCTACAACATCGGCGCCGGCCAGGACCTGTCCATTGCCGAACTGGCCCGGGTGGTGGCGCAGGTGGTGGGCTTCCAGGGCAGCGTGGTGTACGACACCAGCAAGCCCGATGGCACGCCGCGCAAGCTGCTCGATTCGTCGCGCGTGCGCGCGCTGGGCTGGAAACCCGAGATTTCGCTGCACCATGGCGTGACGCTGGCCTATGGCCATTTCCTGCGCGAGCAGGCACGCCATCCGCTGCCCGTGGCCTAGGGCCAATCAACAACCGACAACAGGCTATCCGATGGTCCGATTCATCAGGAAGCACATCGCCGGCAATGCCTCGTTCTGGGGGCTGGTGGAATACGGCATCGGCCCGGTCGCGGCGCTGGTGGCGCTGCCCTTGCTGTTTCGCCAGCTGGGCACGGTGGGCTTTGGCCAGTATTCCATGATCATCGCGCTGGCCGGCTTCGGCAACGCCGCCAACCTGGGCGCGGCGGTCACCGCCACCAAGCTGGTGTCCGAACGCATGCACGAACCGGGCGGCGCGCTGCGCGCGGCCGGCGTGGCCATGTCGTTGATCGGCTGCGCGCTGGGCGTGGTGACGCTGGTGGCCATGGTGCTGTGGCTGGCGGTGGACCTGGGCTGGCCGGCGGCCACCTTCGGCGGCGTCGCCGTGACGCTGCTGGCGATGCCGGCGCTGGCCATCTACCTGACGCAGCAGTACGACCAATTGATGTCCGGCTGCCTGAAGGGCCGCGAAGACTTCCGGGCCACGGCGCTGTGCGAGGTCGTCAGCCGCAGCGGCACCATGGCGCTGGCCTGCGCCACGGCCTGGCTGACCGCCTCGCCCACCTGGACCGGGCTGGCCCAGGCCCTGGGGCTGCTGCTGGCCGGCTCGGTCAAGATGCGCGTGTTCGCCCGCCGCTATGGCCGCGTGCTGGTGCGACCCGTGCGCGACCGCGGCGCCATGGCCGAAGCATTCCGGTTTTCGCGCTGGTCCTGGCTGAACAGCCTGAGCGCGCTGGCCTTCGGCTCGGTTGACCGGGTGCTGGTCGGCAGCCTGATGGGGCCGGCGGCGCTGGCGATCTATACCGTCGGCGTTCAGGTGGGCCAGATGATCCACACCGCATCGGTGGCGATTTTCCAGAAGGCCATGCCGCGCGTCAGCCGCCTGTCGGTATCCCCGCCCTACCCCGGCGCGGCCGAGGCCGAAATCCGCCGCATGATGCTGTGGAACCTGGCGCTGTCGGCCAGCGCCACGCTGGCGGTGCTGGCGGTCAGCCAGCCGCTGCTCGACCTGCTGCTGGGCGATGCCGTGGCCCACGGCCACCTGGGCACCTTCCGGCTGCTGATCGTGGCCTCGGGCCTGCTGTCACTGAACGCGGCCGCGCATTTCTCGCTGCTCGGGCTGGGCAATTCCCGCGCGGTCGCCATTCTGAATGGCCTGGGCGGCCTGGCCATGCTGTGCGTCATGGCCGGCCTGGTGCAGGCCGCCGGAGAACATGCCGCGGCCTGGGGCCGCATGGCCTACGCGGCGATCACGCTGGCCGGCGTGGCCCTCGCCATCCGTCAATCCCGACCAGACTGCCCGGGTGCATTGCCCGCGGCCCGGTAGCCATCATGTTGAGGTCTTATATGCGCAAGCGTCACAACGAGTATTCGCGTCAACTCATCGACTTCGTCAGCGAGTTGCGTCCGCCCGCGCCGATCGCCGGGGGCCTGCTGCCCAAGGTAACCATCGTGACGCCCTCGTTCAACCAGGCCCGCTTCCTGGAACGCACCATCATCTCGGTGCTGAACCAGGGCTATCCGCGTCTGGAATACATCATCATCGATGGCGGCTCCACCGACGGCAGCGTGGACATCATCCGCAAATACGAGCGCTACCTGACCTATTGGGAAAGCGCCCCGGACCGCGGCCAGTCGCACGCCATCAACAAGGGCTTCGAACGCGCCACGGGCGACTACGTCGGCTGGCAGAATTCCGATGACCTGTACTACCCCGGCGCGCTGCGCAAGCTGGGCGCGGCGGCCGCCAAGGGGCGCGCGCCGATCGTCAGCGGCAACCTGTTCGTGGCCGACGCCAACAACCGCATCTTCCGCAAGATCCACTACACCCCCGTCAACCGCGGCACGCTGACGGTGGTGAAGGCGTCGATTCCCAACCAGGCCGCGATCTTTCGCCGCGACCTGTTGCGCAAGCACGGCCTGTTGCAGGAAAGCATGCGCTACTGCATGGACCTGGAACTCTGGAGCCGCCTGCTGCGCGACGGCAAGAACCTGATCGTGCCCGACGCGATGGGCGTCTACACCACGCACGACGAAACCAAGACCGCGCTGATGCAGGACGTGCTGCTGGAAGAACGCTCGCAGATCGTGGACCGCATCCGCCGCACGGAACCGGGGCTGGGCAAGCTGTTCGAGCTGTCGTGCCGCGCCTCCAAGGTGGCGGCCCATGCCCGCCAGGGCGACCTTTCCTACCTGTTCGAGAAGCTGACCACCAAGCTGTTGGGACGCGACGACTGGGCCGCGCATTGACGCCTGCCACCCGCCATGGAGACGCCATGCAACCGCACCGCCGCCTTTCCACCTTGCATTTGCTGGGCCTGTTCGCGTTCACCGCGCTGGCCCTGAACGATGACCGCTTCATCCTGGGCGTGGGCAGCTTCAAGCTGTCGCCCTTCGACGTGCTGTTCGTGGCGATCCTGTTCGTCAAGATGCTGCGGCTGGCAGACCCCGGCGCCTACGCCCTGCCGCGCGGCGCGCTGGGCATGCTGCTGGGCCTGCAGACCCTGTCGGTGATCTACCTGCTGCTGGTATCGCTGCACCATCCGGGCATCGAGACCGGCGACGTCGCGCGCGACCTGCGCATCGTCTTCTACTTCCTGTGCACGCCGTTCCTTTGCTACAAGGACATCGACAGTCCCAAGGCCTACGCCGTGCTGCAGAAGTACATCGTGGCGGCATGCCTGGCGGTTGCCACGCTGATGCTGCTGGAACAGTTGCAGGGTTTCAACGTCGCCAATCCGCTGCGCAACGTGCGGCTGGGCGTCTGGGCGATTCCGTTCGGCGTGGTGTCGCTGCTGTACTTTCGCAAGACGTTGAACGTGTCCGGGCCCAAGGCCTACATGCTGACGCTGTACATGCTGCTGGCGCTGGTGTTCTCGCTGAACCGCAGCCAGTACCTGCAGCTGGCGGTCTCGGTGCTGCTGGCGATGATGCTGGCCAGCGGCTCGGACATCCGGCGCCGCGTGGTGATGATCTTCGCCCCCGCCGCGGTGGCCGGGCTGCTGGTGTTCGCCAGCATCGGCTACCTGGACGTGCTGACCAACCGGGTCTTCAGCGTCGAACGGCTGGACGAAGACTCCAGCTACGGCGCCCGCATCCAGGAAATGCAAGGCCAGATGGACTCGTTTGCCGAAAGCCCGGTGTTCGGCAAGGGCGCCGGCTTTCGCAGCTGGGTCATGGGCGAGAACGGCTTCGAACTCAGCACCTTCGCCCACAATTCCTGGGCCTTCTACCTGATGAAGTTCGGCGTCGTCGGCACCATCATGATCATGCTGCCGCCGCTGCTGATCCTGCTGCTGACCCTGTTCCGACGCTACGCGCATCCCGGCCTGGAGCTGCATCGGCGCTACCTGCTGGCCACCGCACCGATGTACATCTTCGTCGATTCGCTGTCGGGCGGCCTGGCGTACGCGCCCAAGACCGCCTTCACCGGCTTCCTGCTGTGCTATTGCCTGTCGTTGATGCGCAATGCCCGCGCCATGCCCGTGCCCCGCCCCGCCGCCGCGGCCCCCAGCCCCAGCCCGGACGTCGATCGCCGGGCGCACCCGCGAGTCATGCCCCATGCCTGATGTCCTGTTCGTCGCGCCCGACCTGCATGGCGGGGTCGGAAGATGCGTGGCCTTCATCGCCGATGCCCTGCCGCAGCGCGGCGTACCGGCGTCGCTGTTCCTGCTGCGCTCGCGCAACCGCGAATATCCGATCGCCAATCCCAGGGTGACGCGGGCCCTGCCGGTGCTGGAATCGCCCAGTGCGCTGCGGCTGCGGCTGCCGCTGGCCTTCGCCCGCCTGGTGGCGCAGATCCGGCGCGACAAGCCCGCCGTGGTCTGCTCGCACGGCCTCTTGTGCAACATGCTGGTGGTGCTGGCCAAGAAGGTGCTGCGGGGGCAGTTCGCCACCGTCGCGTTCGAACACAGCAGCCCGGCCATCCACTACGGCGCCTCGCGCATGCGGCGCCTGAAATGCTGGCTGGTCAGCCAGACCTACCGCCGCCACGACGCCGTGGTCGGGGTGTCGCGCGGCGTCAAGGAAGACCTGGTCAGCATGTTCCCGCCGCTGCGCGGCAAGGTTCGCACCATCTACAACGGCGTGCCCCTGGAAGACGTGCGCGAACAGAGCTCGGCCTGGCCCGCGCCGCTACCGGCGGCGGGCGACGTCACGCAGCCGTATCACGTGGTTGCCGTCGGGCGCCTGGAAGCGGTCAAGGACTACGCCACCCTGATCGACGCCGCCGCGTTGCTGGACGACCCGGGCATCCGCTTCACCATCCTGGGCGAAGGCTCGGAGCACGCGGCGCTGCAAAAGCGCATCGATGCGCACGCGTCGCGCAGCCCGGTGACGCTGGCGGGCCACGTCGACAACCCCTTCCCGATGATCGCCGGGGCGGGCGCCTTTGCCCTGACCTCGCTGCGCGAAAGCTTCGGCAACGTACTGGTCGAGGCCCTGTGCCTGGGCGTGCCGGTGATTTCCACCGATTGTCCGCACGGGCCGGCCGAAATCCTGGACTCGGGCCGCTACGGCCTGCTGGTGCCGGTGGGCGACGCGGCAGCCCTGGCCGCGGCGGTGCGCCGCCTGGCCGACGACGGCGAGATGCGCGAACGGCTGGCCGCCCAGGGCCCCGAGCGCGCCGACGCCTTTTCACTCGAACGACATTGCCAAGATGTCATCGCGCTGTTCCAGCCGCTGCTGCGGCGCCGCGCGTCCTGAACAGGAAAGCACCATGTCAAAGATACCGGTATCCGTCGTCGTGATGACGAAGAACGAGGAACGCAATATCGCCAAGTGCCTGAAGGCGCTGGCCGACTTCGATGAAGTCTTCGTGGTGGACTCCAACAGCACCGATGCCACCTGCGCCATGGCCACCGCGCTGGGCGCCAAGGTGTCCAATTTCCAATGGAACGGCAAGTACCCCAAGAAAAAGCAGTGGTGCCTGGAACAGCTGCCGTTCACGCACCCCGTGGTGCTGTACGTGGACGCCGACGAGGAAATGACGCCGGCGCTGGCCGACGAGATCCGCGCCTGCCTGCCCCGCTTTGCGGCAGGCGCCGGCGGCGCCTTCGTGCCGTTCGACTACGTGTTCTGCGGCAAGAAGCTGCTGCATGGCCACCGCGTCTACAAGCTGGCGCTGCTGGCCCGCGACCAGTCGCGCTTCCTGGACTACGACGACCTGGACGTGGCCCACATGTGGGAGGTCGAAGGCCACTACCAGCCGCAGGTGCAAGGCGAGACCTTCGCGCTGCGCGCCCGCATGGTGCACAACGACCACGATTCGCTCTATCACTACTTCGACAAGCACAACCGCTATTCCGACTGGGAAGCCAACCTGCGCATCAAGGGCCTGATGAACGACCCGCGCGAAGCCAACGTCGGCGCGCGGGCGTTGCTCAAGCGCGTCTTCCAGGCCATGCCGTTCAAGGCGCCCATTTCGTTCCTGCATTCCTACGTGCTGCGGCTGGGCTTCCTGGATGGGCGCGCGGGCTTTGACTACGCCGTGGCACGCGCCATGTACTACTGGCAGATCCGCATCAAGACCGAAGAGATCCGCAAGGCCCGCCTGGCCGATGCCGCAGACGAACAGGGCGATGCCGTGCCGGGAGCCGCCAAATGAGCGCGCTGCAACGGCTGGACCAGTTCGCGCTCGCGCCCGGCCAGCGCGGCCGCTCGGCGCTGACCGTGCAGCTGTGGTGGCTGGTGCAGGGGTCGCTGTTTCGCTGGTCGCCGCAGGTGGCGTATGGCTTTCGCCGCTGGCTGCTGCGCCGCTTTGGGGCGCGGGTGGGCAGGAAGGTGCTGATCCGCCCGAGCGCCACGGTGACCTACCCCTGGAAGGTGGACATCGGCGACTACGCCTGGATCGGCGACGACGCGGTGATCTACAGCCTGGGCCCGGTGCATATCGGCGCGCATGCCGTGGTGTCGCAACGCAGCTACCTGTGCGCCGCCGACCACGACGCGGCGCAGCCCGACTTTCCGCTGCGCGAGCGCGCCGTGCGCATCGAAGACGGCGCCTGGGTCGCCACCGATGTGTTCGTCGGCCCCGGCGTCACCGTCGGCCGCGAGGCCGTGGTGGGCGCGCGCAGTTCGGTGTTTCGCAGCCTGCCGCCGGCCATGGTGTGCCACGGCAACCCCTGCCGGCCCGTCAGGCCTCGCGTGGCGCCGCCGGCATGAAGATCCTTCTGTACGGCATCAACTACGCGCCGGAACTGACCGGCATCGGCAAATACAGCGCCGAACTGGCCGAATGGCTGGCCGCCCGCGGGCATGAGGTCAGCGTGGTCACCGCGCCGCCCTATTACCCCCAATGGCAGGTGCACGACGGCTACCATGCCGGCCGCTACCGCAAGGAAACTCGCGCGGGCGTCACGGTGCGGCGCGCGCCGCTGTGGGTGCCCAAGCGGCCCGGCGGCGCCAAGCGCCTGCTGCACCTGGCCAGCTTCGCGCTGGCCAGCCTGCCCTCGCTGCTGCGCGCGGCGGCCGGCCGCCCGGACCTGATCATGGTGGTCGAGCCGGCCTTGTTCTGCGCGCCCGCGGCCTGGCTGGCGGCGCGGCTGTGCGGCGCCAAGGCGTGGCTGCACATCCAGGACTACGAAGTGGATGCGGCGTTCGACCTGGGCCTGCTCAAGGGCGCCGGGCTGCGCGCGGCGGTGCTGCGCGCCGAGCGCTGGCTGATGCGGCGCTTCGACCGCGTGTCGACGATCTCGGGCCGCATGCTGGACCTGGCGCTGTACAAGGGCGTGGACCCCGATCGCGTGGTGCTGCTGCCCAACTGGATCGACGTCCATGCCATCACCCCAGACCCTGCCAACAACCTGCGCGCCGAGCTGGGCATTCCCGCAGACGCCGTGGTGGCGCTGTACTCCGGCAACATGGGCGGCAAGCAGGGCCTGGGCACCTTGGCGCAGGTCGCCCGGCTGCTTGAGCCCCAGGAGAATCTCTGGTTCGTCTTCTGCGGCCAGGGGCCCGAGAAGGCGCCGCTGCAAGCCGACTGCGAGGGCCTGGCGCGCGTGCGCTTTCTGGACCTGCAGCCGGCCGACAGGCTGGGCGCGCTGCTGAACACGGCCGACATACACCTGCTACCGCAACGCGCCGGCGCGGCCGACCTGGTCATGCCGTCGAAGTTGACGGGCATGCTGGCCAGCGGCCGGCCGGTCGTGTGCGGCGCGGCGCGCGGCACCGAGCTGGCGGGCGTGGTGGCCCGCTGTGGCCTGGTGACGCCGCCCGAAGACGCCGCCGCCATGGCCGAGGCCGTGCGCAAGCTGGCCAGCAACGCGCAGATCCGCGAAACGCTGGGCGCCGCCGCGCGCCGCCATGCGCTGGACCATCTGCATATCGATGCGGTGCTGGCGGCAGCGGAACGGGCGTTCGCCGACGTGGTCGACGGCCCGGCCCGCCTCATTCCTCGTCGCCGGCCTTGACGCCCGCCGGCGGCAGCGACGGCGCGCCGCTGCCGCGCACCAACCCCATCTGTACCGCGATATAGGCCGCCTCGGCCTGGTTGCGCGCGTTCAGCTTCCAGTACAGCGTACGGGCGTGGCTTTTCACGGTCGCCACGGAAATGCCCACGTGCTGCCCGATCTCGCGCATGGTCTTGCCTTGCACCAGCAACTGCAGTATTTCCTCCTGGCGCTGCGTCAGTTCGCGCAGCTCCTGCAAGGGCGTATTGGACGCGGCCAGCGGCCGGCCGGTGGGCTGCGGGTAGCACTCGCCCCCTGCCAGCACCAGGCTCACCGCGGCGGCCAGCGCGTCCGGGCTGGACGCCTTGGGCAGATAACCCGCCACGCCGGCGCGGGCGCAGGCCGACATCACACTCTGGTCCAGTACCGAATACAACACCAGCACCAGCCGAGGCATGAACAGCGCCATGGCCTGCGACAGCAATCCGATATCGGGCTCGGCCACGCCGCTACAGCCGATCACCAGCAGTTCCACCGGTCGGTTGATTGAACTGGGCATGTTCAAAAGATGGGCTGGCGAGATCGCCAGAATATCCTCGGCGTTCCGGACACGCTCCAGCACATGCTGGATGGCGACACGAAGCAGCGCGTAGTCTTCGATTAGAACGGTTGTCATCCCGGGAAGAACCTTGTGACGCGGGGCCCAGACACGGTTCCCATGGCCAAGGCTGCGGCACGCTGCAACGGGGTTCTAGTGCGTTGCCTGACTCACGGGAATCTCGTCCACTGCACGGCATCGCGCTGGCGAGTAATTGTGATTCGCCATCTCAACCCATGCTTGAGGACACAACCCATGCTATCAGCGGCTACGTTCGCTGAATCTCGTGCAGGAGGATGATTGGAGGAGGAAGGCCGCGGCACGGCGACCGCCGATGCTGCGTTGGATGCCCTAGGCGGGATGGCCGGGTGGCGCCGCAACCACAGGATAGCGCGCGCCCGGCTGCCGGGCCGTCGCAGACCGCTATCCGAGCTTGCGTCCGTAAAGCTGCCCGCCATCCGCCTCGCGGCCGTTGGGTTCATGCCATTCCAACGTGGCGCCGCGCTGCAGGGCCGCGTAGACCGCTTCGCCCTTGTTCTTGACGTGCAGGCGCTGATACAGCGTGCAGGCATGCGTCTTGGCCGTGGCAACCGAGATATTGAGCATCCGGCTGACCGTCTTGATCGGATAGCCCCTGGCCAGCAGCACCAGCACCTCGTATTGGCGCGGCGTGATCTGCAACAACTGCGCCCCGGCGCTCATCGGCATGGAACTCTTGCCTGCGCCATCGTCAAGATCACGCGTCGGCAATGCGCAGGCCACCTGGGCCGGCGACTGCAACGCCTGTTCGCTCGGAAAACACTGCCCGCCCGCCATGACCAGGCGGATGGCCGCCTCCAGTATCTCGACCGAAGCCGTTTTCATCAGGCATCCGTAGACACTGGCGCCCGGCAAGCCCTGCACCGGCATCGGCAGCGGCATGACATCCGTCAACAGCAGGATCCGCTTCGGGTTGAGTACCCGCTGGATCTCGTGCAACGTCGTCCACGCTTCTTCGTTGTCTACCGGCAGGCCGTAGATCAAGAGGTCGGCGCCCGCATGCGCGCCGTCCGCCTTGGAAACGTCCGCCAGCCCCATCCCTTCGATTTCCCACACATCGTCCAACTTGCTCAGAATCTGCCACAACCCCAGCCGCAAGAGCGGATGGGCTTCAATCAGGACCATCTTGGCCATGGTGTCCTCCCGGTTGTTCAACAGGCCTAGAAGGGATCTTCGCTGTGCTGAAGACTTGTTTTTTTTCCAGCCCCGCGGGGGTGGTCCGCGTATCCCGGAATATCTAATGAAGCTGTACCGGGTCGTTTGGGCTGGGAGACTTTCGTAGCCAACATAACGGATGGCATGAACCCATCTTATGGTTCGAAATGGGCAAAATCAAGACGCTTCGACTCGATATAATCCGACAAAAACAGAAATCATTCGTTAGCCTTAATCATCCTCGTAAATCAGGATGAGAGGCCCCCATCATCCTTTCATACGCTAGGGTTTCCCCCACGAATGCGCAGGGCGCAAACCGCTCTCCCCCTGGGGGAGGCCGAATGAAAGGAATGTCGGGGCGGGCGAATTCGGGCGGCTGACAGGCGCGATCCCCGCCCGCTGGCGCCGGGCGCACAGACGGACAGGATCGGCCAGATTCGTCGACAGGTCTGTCGATATGTTTCCACGGACACATCAAGCCCGGGCGTGCCGGCGGCAATCGAAATATAGGTAACATTTTTATTTTCAATTACGCCAGGTCATTTACTCCATATAGGCGAAGTCAAATACCGTGTGACCCCCCTGATGGTGCCAATGGTGCATTGAAGCATGACGCTTCTTCAGGAAGCTGGCGTAGTGGATTTCGCCGTCCGTTTCGACGTAGGTCGACGGCGACAGCTCTTCGATGCGGTTGAGCGACACGCCCTTGCCGTAGTGGCAAAAACCTTGGTACTGCGCGCAGCGGATCACCTCTCCCCCAGGCGAGACAACGATCCCGGCGTTGCGGGCCCGCATCGGGTTGCGCACGATAGGGTTGCTGGCGTGCGGCGTCCACTGCGTCGTGCGCGGCGAATCGGCGAAGAACGCGAACAATTCATCACAGTGATTCTGGCCATCCGTGCGATCGATATTGGTTAATAGCCACCAATATTCACCGCGCTTGAAAATAATGGTATCGACGGCAGAAATATTATCCATCAGCGTCAAATCCAATTCCCATTTCAACGGGAATTCAGTGCATTTCCATAATTCTATACTGCGATTTCCGCACGTTTCAGGGACCATGTAGGTCACGCCATCATATTCAAAAACGTACGGAAAGGATAAATGATAGGGCAGGTTCAAGGCCGTCCCCAGAAAGCGGAAAGCCCCGTCCTCAAAGGTTGCCACGGAGATCGTGCCCTTGCGGGAGGTGAAATCGTAGTCCTCGAAAAATATATAGGGATTCTTGTCCTTGGTATATACAAAAGGATCCGCGAAAAAGCGGCCTTTTGGCGGCTGCAATACCATGGCCTCGGATACCACCGCCTGTTGGCGGGCCGAGGGAAACATACCAATCCGCCAGCGCACATTGCGTTTCATGATGCGCCGCACAATCAAATCCGTCATTAACCAGGCCTGGCGCGCGATATAGGCGGCGCTGTCCCACTCGGCCGGGTCGTCGCGGCGCTGGCCGCTCATGATCTGCATGCCGGGCGGCGTGGTGCCGGGCCGGGCGCGGGCCAGCGCCTGCAACGCGTCGTAGACCATGAAGTTGCCCAGGCTGAATGCGCGCGTCTGGTTCTTCAGCCAGAACACTTCCGTATTGAAGCTGCGCTGATCGAGCAGCGTGTCGGCATCTGCGTCCAGCCCCACCCGCCACAGCTTCACCGTGGTGTGGTCCTCGCGCTGGTAGACCTCCCAGAAGCCGGCGTAGCGGCTGGTGGAAACAGCGATGTCCGAATAGCTCAACCGCCACAGACCCAGGCGGGCCCAGCCGACCATGCGCGTGCGCACCGCCGGCACGGCCCCCAACAGGATCACGAGGTCCAGGCCCAATGCGGCTACGCCGTCGTCGCTGCCCTCCGTGCCTTGCGCCAGGGTCAGCACCGCGGTCGATGCGGGCACGCTGGCGCGCATGTCGCGGCAGCTCAGCATCTGGCGCTGGCGCACCGGCAACAGGCGCGACTCCAGGCGCGACAAGGTGCTGAACAACGCCTTCGCGCCCAGCCGGGGTCTGGGCTCGACAACGGCCTTCTGCATGACCAGCAGCGCCGCCAATTCGAAGTCCTGGCTGCGCGCAAGCCAGTCCGCCATGTCGTGGATCCACCCGGGCTGGTCCGTCCCGTCCAGCAACAGCCCCACTCTGTAGGTCTTCATATCTCCTGCTCCTGTGTCAGGGCGATGAGGCCCGCGGCACCGGAACGGCGATCGGGCTCGCCAGGTGCATCCGCAGTGCCACGCTTTCAAGTCCTCGCGCTGATACTGAGGCGTTTCGGCGAAGGCTTCCAGACGGCTTTCATCCTAGGGCGGGCGTCCGAGGACAAACGGCTCACTGCCATCTGGATGAGGCGCGGACCCCGGAAAGCCATTCGGATGATGCCCACCGGGCGTTAGGGGTAAACCCTATTCGGGATTGCCGGGATCGCATCCCTGCACCGGGACGCGCATACTGCATTCAAACGAACGTTTGAATTCAACCCGATGCAAGAACTCAGATCCTCCACGACTCGTGAATCCATCCTGGACACCGCCGAAGCCCTGTTCGCGCAGCAAGGCCATGACGGCACGTCCATGCGCCAGATCACCGGTGCGGCGGGCGTCAACCTGGCGTCCGTGAACTACCACTTCGGCTCCAAGGAATCGCTGGTGCAGGCCGTGCTCAAGCGGCGGCTTGAAATCCTCAACCGCGAACGCCTGCGCCTGCTCGACGAGCTCGAAGCCCAGGCCGGCGGCAAGCCGCTCAAGCCCTCGCAGATCGTCGATGCCTTTTTCGGCACCCTGCTGCGCCTGGCTGCCGACCCCGGCCAGGCCGGCAGTACCTTCCTGCCGCTGCTCGAACGCACCATGACGGACCCGTCCGACTTCATCCGTGCGCTCTTTGCCGAGGAATACGCCGATGTGCTCGAGCGCTACCGCAATGCGCTGTTCGCCGCCTTGCCCGACGTGCCGCGCGCCGAGATCGTGTGGCGCTTTCAATTCATGCTGGGCGCAACCTCCTACGCCATCATCGGCACCGACCTGCTGCGGTCGGTGACGGGCTGGACGCTGGACGAAGCCGAGCAACCCGACAACCCCGGCCTGCTGCTGCCCCGCCTGATGAGCTTTCTGCTCGGCGGATTGCGCGCGCCGTTGCCACCGC
The DNA here is from genome assembly GCF_059760725.1 of Achromobacter sp. 1014246743. Classification (NCBI taxonomy): domain Bacteria; kingdom Pseudomonadati; phylum Pseudomonadota; class Betaproteobacteria; order Burkholderiales; family Alcaligenaceae; genus Achromobacter; species Achromobacter sp. 1014246743. Next base: position 5,353 of record NZ_JCBANA010000065.1, on the reverse strand, counting down.
ACTGCGCCACCTAGACCGAACGACGCACGCGGCAGGCCCACAAGAACATAGAGAAAGGAGACAAGGAAATGAACGCAGTCCTCATCGCGCTGGTCGTCATCGCGCTCCTGGTTGCCGTCCTGCTGGGCGTGCGCCCGATCAGGCGGGCCTTGCTGTCGGCCCCCATCTTCAATCTCTACCGCAAGGTGCTGCCGCAGATGTCGGACACCGAGCGCGATGCGCTGGAAGCCGGCACGGTCTGGTGGGAAGGCGAACTGTTCCGCGGCCGCCCCGACTGGAGCCGCCTGCTGGCCTATCCGCGCCCGCGCCTGACGGCCGAAGAACAAAGCTTCCTGGACAACCAGGCCGAAGAGGCCTGCCGCATGGTCAACGACTGGCGCGTCACGCAAGAACAATTCGACCTGCCCGCCGACGTCTGGACCTACCTGAAGCGCAACGGCTTCCTGGGCATGATCATCCCCAAGGAATACGGCGGCCTGGCGTTCTCGGCCTACGCCCATTCCGAAATCGTCACCAAGCTGTCGACGCGATCGTCGGCGCTGGCCGTATCCGTCATGGTGCCCAACTCGCTGGGCCCGGCCGAGCTGCTGCTGCACTACGGCACCGACGAACAGAAGAACCACTACCTGCCGCGCCTGGCTCGCGGCGACGAGGTCCCCGCCTTTGCCCTGACCAGCCCCTGGGCCGGATCCGATGCCGCCGCCATCCCCGACAGCGGCATCGTCTGCAAGGGCGAATGGCAGGGCCGCGAAGTCATCGGCATGCGGGTCAGCTGGGACAAGCGCTACATCACGCTGGCGCCGGTCTGCACGCTGCTGGGCCTGGCGTTCCGCCTGTACGACCCGGACGGCCTGCTGGGCAGCAAGAAAGACCTGGGCATCACCTGCGCGCTGGTGCCGCACGACCACCCCGGCGTGGACACCGGCCGGCGCCACTTCCCGCTGAACGCGATGTTCATGAACGGCCCCACCCGTGGCCAGGACGTGTTCATGCCGCTGGACTTCATCATCGGCGGCCCGGCCATGGCGGGCCAGGGCTGGCGCATGCTGATGGAATGCCTGGCCGCCGGCCGCTCGATCTCGCTGCCGTCGTCCAACACCGGCATGTCCAAGCTGACGGCGCGCGCCGTGGGCGCCTATGCCCGCGTGCGCAGCCAGTTCCGCACCCCGGTCGGCAAGTTCGAAGGCGTGGAAGAAGCGCTGGCCCGCATCGGCGGCCACACCTACATGATGGACGCCGCCCGCAGCATGACGGCCGGCGCGGTGGACCTGGGCGAAAAGCCCTCTGTGGTGTCGGCCATCGTCAAATACCACGTCACCGAACGCGCGCGCCAGGTCGTCAACGACGGCATGGATGTGATCGGCGGCAAGGGCATCTGCCTGGGCCCGTCCAACTTCCTGGGCCGCGCCTACCAGCAGATTCCCATCGGCATCACCGTCGAAGGCGCCAACATCCTGACGCGCAGCCTGATCATCTTCGGCCAGGGCGCGATCCGCTGCCATCCCTACGTGCTGGCCGAGATGCAGGCGGCCCAATCGCCCGACCGCAAGCAGGGCCTGCAGGATTTCGACCGCGCCTTCTGGGGCCATGTCGGCTTCGTCGTGCGCAATAAGCTGCGCGCGCTGGGTACCTCGCTCACCGGCGGCCGCTGGATCGGCATCAATGCCGACGTGGCGCCCGAGATGAAGCGCTACTACCAGTTGCTCAGCCGGTATTCCGCCGCCTTCGCGCTGCTGGCCGACACCTCGATGCTGGTGCTGGGCGGCAGCCTGAAGCGCCGCGAACGCCTGTCGGCGCGCCTGGGCGACATCCTGTCGCAGATGTACCTGGTCAGCGCCACGCTCAAGCGTTTCGAAGACGAAGGCCGCCAGGCCGCCGACGCGCCGCTGGCCCATTGGTCGATCCAGGACGCGCTGTTCCGGTTGCAGGAAGCCTTTGAAGGCGTGCTCGAAAACTACCCGAACCGCCTGGTGGCCTGGAGCCTGCGCCGCATCGTCTTCCCGTGGGGGCATGCACAATCGCTGCCGTCCGACCAACTGGGCCAGGACGTGGCGCGGCTGCTCATCAACCCGGGCGCCGCCCGCGACCGCCTGACCGCCGGCTGCCACCTGCCCGCCACCGCCGACGAGCCGGTCGGCGCGATCGAACTGGCGCTGGCCGCCACGCTGGACGCCGAGCCCATTGAATCGAAGATCCGCGAATTCGAGAAAAGCGGCGCGCTGGCAGGCAATCCGCAGGCCAATGTACGCGACCTGGCCGACGCCGCGTTTGCCGCCGGTGGCATCACCGCCGAAGAATATGCGGTCGTCAAACGCCGGAACACCTTGCGCGATACCGTGGTGAAAGTGGATGATTTCCCCTTTGACTTCGGCATCACGGGTGCGGTCAAGCCGGCCGCCGAACGCAAAGCGGCCTGAGCCAGGGGGGATCGGATGGCATTCAAACCGGTATACGTGGTCGACGGCGCCCGCACGCCCTTCCTGAAGGCGCGCACGGGCCCCGGCCCGTTTTCGGCCGGCGACCTGGCCGTGCAAGCCGGCCGCAGCCTGCTGCTGCGCCAACCCTACGCGCCCACGGACCTGGACGAGGTCATCGTGGGCTGCGCCGCGCCTTCGCCCGACGAAATCAACATCGGCCGCGTCATCGCGCTGCGGCTGGGCTGCGGCGACAAAGTGCCCGGCTGGACCGTGATGCGCAACTGCGCTTCGGGCATGCAGGCGCTGGATTCGGCCATCGCCAACATCCAGACCGGCCGCTCGCAGCTGGTGCTGGCCGGCGGCGTCGACGCCCTGTCGCGCGCGCCGCTGCTGTTTTCCGACAACATGGTGCGCTGGCTGGCGGGCTGGTATGCGGCGCGTGGCATGGGCGCCAAGCTGGCCGCGCTGCGCCGCCTGCGCCTGCGCGACCTGGCGCCGGTGATCGGCCTGCTCAAGGGCCTGACGGACCCGGTGGTGGGCCTGTCCATGGGCCAGACCGCCGAGAATGTCGCCACCCGCTTCGGCATCAGCCGCCAGGCCATGGATGCCTATTCGGCGCAAAGCCATGCGCGCGCGCTGGCCGGTCGCGCCCATGGCGCCTTCGCCGAAATCGCGCCGCTGATCGACGCGCAAGGCAAGCCCTACCCCGACGACGACGGCGTGCGCGAAGACTCCACCCCCGAAAAGCTCGCCAAGCTCAAGCCCGTATTCGACAAGCCCTGGGGCAACATCACCGCCGGCAACAGCTCGCAGGTCACCGACGGCGCCGCGATGCTGGTGCTGGCATCCGAAGACGCCGTGCAGCGCTGGAACCTGCAACCGCTGGGCCGCATCCTGGACAGCCAGTGGGCCGGCCTGGACCCCGCGCAGATGGGACTCGGCCCGGTGCACGCGGCCACGCCCATTCTGCAACGCCACGGGCTGGGCCTGAATGACCTGGACTTGTGGGAAATCAACGAGGCCTTCGCCGCCCAGGTGCTAGGCTGCCTGGCGGCCTGGCAAGACGACGCCTACTGCCAGGAACACTTCGGCACCCCCGCGTGGGGCGCGCTGGACCCTGCCCGCCTGAACGTGGACGGCGGCGCCATCGCCATCGGCCATCCGGTGGGCGCGTCAGGCGCCCGCATCGTGCTGCACCTGCTGGACGCGCTCAAGCAGCGCGGCGCCAAACGCGGCATGGCCGCGATCTGCATCGGCGGCGGCATGGGCGGAGCGATGCTGGTCGAAACACTGAACAAGGACCGCCAATGACCGCTCTGGAATCGCTTTCGCATTGGCGCCTGGAGCGCGACGCCGACGGCCTGGCGTGGCTGATCTTCGACCGCGCCGGCAGCGCGGTCAATGCCCTGTCGGCCGATACCATGGCCGAGCTGGCCACGGTGCTGGACGCGCTGGACGCCCAGCCGCCCAAGGGCCTGATCATTCGCTCGGGCAAGTCGTCGGGCTTCATCGTGGGTGCCGACGTCAATGAATTCGCTGAGCTCACCACGCCGGAACAGGGCCGTGCGCTGGTGGCGCGCGGCTGGAACCTGTTCAACCGCCTGGCCGCCGTGCGCTACCCGACGCTGGCCCTGATCCAGGGCCACTGCCTGGGCGGCGGCCTGGAACTGGCGCTGGCCTGCCGCTATCGGCTGGTCGAGGACGCGCCCGGCGCCTCGCTGGCGCTGCCCGAAGTGATGCTGGGCATCTTCCCCGGCTGGGGCGGCATGCTGCGCCTGGCCGACGTCATCGGCGCGCCCGCCGCGCTGGACATGATGCTGACCGGCCGCGGCGCCGACGCGCGCCGTGCCGCATCGCTGGGCCTGGTCGACGCCCGCGTGCCGCCACGCCTGCTGCTGGCCGCGGCGCGCGCCACCGTGCTGTCGGGCAAGCCGCCGCGCCGCGCGCGCGGCCTGGGCGCCTGGCTGAACCGTTGGCCGCTCAAGGCCGTGGCCGCCAACCGCGCCCGCAAGCAGATCGCCGCCAAGGACCCGCTGGGGCACTACCCGGCCGCGCCCGCCATCGTCGACATCTGGGAAAAGCATGGCGGCAACGCCTTGCAGGCGCCGCAACGGATCGACGGCATCATCGCGTCCGACACCGCGCGCAACCTGCTGCGCGTCTTCCGCCTGCAGGAACGCCTGAAGGCCAATGGCCGCCAGGCGGGCGCGGCGCCCATCCGCCACGTGCACGTGGTGGGCGCCGGTGTGATGGGCGGCGACATCGCCGCCTGGTGCGCGTTCAAAGGCATGACCGTCACCTTGCAGGACCAGGACCTGGCCCGCATCGCCCCCGCCATCAAGCGCGCCGCCACGCTGTTCTCGCGCCGCCTGAAAGACCCGCGCGCGGCCCGCGCCGCCTTCGACCGGCTGGTGCCCGACCCTGCCGGCGGCGGCGTGCCGCTGGCCGACCTGATCATCGAGGCCATCAGCGAACAGCCCGAGGCCAAGCGCGGCCTCTACCAGACGCTGGAGCCGCGCATGAAGGCCGACGCCCTGCTGGCCACCAATACGTCCAGCCTGTCGCTCGAAACGCTGCGCACCGGCCTCACCCACCCCGAGCGCCTGGTGGGCATCCACTTCTTCAACCCCGTGGCCAAGATGCCGCTGGTCGAAGTGGTGCACGCCGACGGCATCGCCGACGCCACGCTGGCCCGCGCCTGCGCCTTCGTCGGCCAGATCGGCAAGCTGGCCCTGCCCGTCAAGAGCGCGCCCGGCTTCCTGGTCAACGCGGTGCTGGCGCCCTACATGCTGCAAGCCATGCGCAGCGTCGACGAAGGCCTGTCGCCCGCCACGGTCGATGCGGCCATGGTGGCGTTCGGCATGCCGATGGGGCCGCTGGAACTGGCCGACACCGTGGGCCTGGACATCGCTCGCGCCGCCGGGCAGGAACTGGCC
>NZ_JCBANA010000064.1:0-42817 GCF_059760725.1 Achromobacter sp. 1014246743 | reverse complement strand
GCCCCTGGCCGGCCGGCACCGACGCGTCCTACTTCTGTACCAGCGGGCAGGTCGAATCGGCCAGCGGCTGGAAGGCCTCGGCGGCCGGAATGGTGGCGACCAGCTTGGAATAGTCCCAACCGCCCTTGGATTCGGACGGCTTTTTCACTTCGTACAAATACATGTCGTGAATCACGCGGCCGTCGGGGCGGATCGACGCATTGCGCATGATCGGGTCCTTGATCGGCAGCTCGCGCATCTTGTCGGCCACCACCTTGCCGTCGGTGCTGCCCGAAGCGGCGACCGAACGCAGGTAGTGCAGCACGCTGGAATACACGCCGGCCTGCGTCATGGTGGGCTTGAGGCCGCGGAAGGCCCTCTCGAAACGCGTGGCCCATAGGCGCGAGGCATCGTCGTAATCCCAATAGAAGCCGTCCACGTACGACAGCCCCTGCGCGCTTTCCAGCCCCAGCGCGCGCAGGTCCGACAGGAAGATCAGCAGCGACACCAGCCGCTGCCCTCCCGCCACGATGCCGAACTCGCGCGCCTGCTTGACCGCGTTGACCGTGTCCTGGCCGCCGTTGGCCAGCGCCACGACCTGCGCCTTGGAACTTTGCGCCTGCAACAGATAGGAAGCGAAGTCGGGCGCGTTCAGTGGATGGCGCACGCTGCCGGCGACCGTGCCGCCCAGCGCCTTGACCGCCTTGGCCGTGTCGGCTTCCAGCGAGTGGCCGAAGGCATAGTCGACGGTGATGAAATACCAGGACTTGCCGCCCGCCTTGACGGTGGCCTTGGCGCCCCCGGCGGACTGCGAATACGTGTCGAACATCCAGTGGAAACCGACCGGCGAGCACTCTTTGTTGGTCAGCGCCGTGGTGGCCGGGCCAGAGAACATCACGACCTTGTTCTTTTCACGCGCAATGCCCTGCACCGCCAGCGCCACCGCGGAGTTGGTCAGGTCGGCGATGGCGGTGACGCCGTCGCGGTCGAACCATTCGCGCGCCTTGGCCGCGCCCACGTCCGCCTTGTTCTGATTGTCGGCCGAGACCAGCTCGATCTTCATGCCCTTGCACTCGGCCGCCAGGCAATCGTCGATGGCCAATTGCGCCGCGGCCACCGAACCTGCCCCGCCCATGCCGGCATAGGTGCCCGACATGTCCGTCAGAATGCCGATCTTCACCGGCGGCTTGTCCGCCGCCTGCGCCTGACCTACCAGCGCAGCGCCCAGACACAAGCCTGCGGCCAGCCCGCGTACGTGCAATTCCATGGATTTGTCTCCTGAGTTTTATGCGTTATGGCGCCGTCTTTGCGGCCTGCGGTCCCCAGGAGCATTGCCCTAGGGCCTGCCGACCCAGTGTAGATGTGTGAAAATCAACAAGCAACACTAGAAATGCACATTCCTTGTGCATCAATGCACAATCAAGATCGGGGCGAAAAACGTGCTGGATTGGGACAGCCTGCGGTATTTCCTGGAAGTGGCGCGCACCCAGCGGGTCAGCGCGGCCGCGCGCAAATTGGGGGTCGAACACACCACGGTGTCACGGCGCATCCGCGCGCTGGAAAGCGAACTGGACACTCTGCTGTTCGAAAAATCGCGCAGTGCCGGCTTCGTGCTGACCGAAGACGGCCAGCGCCTGTTCGTGCACGCCGAGCAGATGGAAAGCACGGTGCATACCGCCCGCGAGAACCTGTCGGGCATCGGCCAGGCGCTGTCGGGCCACCTGCGCATCGGCGCCACCGAGGGCTTCGGCAGCTATGTGCTGACGCCGTTGGCCGCCGACTTCCAGCGACGCTATCCGCACATCACCCTGGACATCCTGCCCGTGCCGCGCTTTGTCAGCCTGTCCAAGCGTGAAGCGGACCTGGCCATCACCATCGAACGCCCCCAGCGCGGTCCGTACGTCTGCAGCAAACTGTGCGACTACACCCTGCGCCTGTATGGCACCCCGGGTTACCTGGCACGCCACCCGCCCATCCAGAGCCGCGCCGACCTGGCCGGCCACAGCTTCATCGGCTATGTCGACGAACTGCTGTTCAGCGAACGCCTGCGCTACCTGGAAGACCTGCTGCCCGCGAGCCGCGTGGTGTTGCGCAGCACCAGCGTGGTGGCGCAGTACCACGCCGCGCTGCAGGGGCAGTCGCTGGCCATCCTGCCGTGCTTCATCGCCGCACAGGACCCGCGGCTCAAGCCTGTGCTGGAAAACGAAGTGGAGATCACGCGGTCGTTCTGGATGTACTGCCACGAAGACCTGCGCAAGCTCAAGCGCGTGACGGTGCTGTGGGAATTCATCCGCAAGTCGGTGCTCAAGAACGCCGACCTGCTGGCCGGCAAGCGCGGCACGATGAAGTACCTGCCGTGAACCCGGCCCGCGCTGCGGCGGCGTGCCGGGGCAGGTGATCGCCCGCGCCATTGGGCGCGGGCCCCAGCCTTAGCTGGTCTTGGGCGCCTTGACCCGCAGGCGGCGCATCAACAGGAAGGCCGTCAGCATGGCCACGATGATGTGGATCGCGAACGTGCCCACGCCGAAGCTGAGCTTGCCGTTGGAGATCCAGGCGCGCGACAGGTTGATCAGGTTCATGTACAGCAGGCCCACCAGGCCGGCGATGAGCAGGTCGCCCGAACGGCCCAGGCGCGGATTCACCGCGCCCAGCGGAATCGCCAGCAGCGCCAGGTTCAGCGCGGCCAGCGGCAACGAGATCCGCCACATCACCTGCGACCAGCTGCTGGTGGTGTTGTCGGCCATCAGTTGCGGCGTGGTGCGGGCCTTGGACGAGCGCTCGGCGGCGGCGCGGGCCGAGGCGACCGGATCGTCGCCGCCCTTGCTTTCCAGGCGCAGCCCGTACTTGTCGAAGTGCACCAGTCGAATCTCGGGCGTGCCGGGTTTGAGGTCGTAGCGATGGCCTTCGCCCAGCACCAGGAAGCGGTCGCCGTTGGGCAGGGTTTCGCTGTGGGCGCTGGCGGCGGTAAGCACGCTGAGCCACTCGGGTCCGTTTTCGCGGGCAAACACATTGCCCAGCTCATCGGTAGGCTTGGCCGGGTCTTCGGCGAAGAACACGCGGTTGCCACCGGCGGATTCCGCGAACTGCCCCGCCGTGACCTTGGACAGGTCCGAGCGCTGCTCGAAGCGTTCGTGGTATTCGCCGATCTGGCGGTAGGCCCAGGGCGCAGCCACCAGCGTCAGTCCCGCCACCGCGATGGCCACCGGCACGGCAACCCGCAGCACCGGCTTGAGCCAATCGGCCAGCGACAGGCCGCTGGCGAACCACACCACCATTTCGGATTCGCGATAGTTGCGCGTGACGGTGGTGAGCACCGCGATGAAGATCGACACCGCCAGGATGGTAGGCAGGGCCGTGATGGTGGACAGCGCGGCCAGCACGAGCACGACGTCCGCCCCGATGTTGCCGCCCGCCGCTTCACCGAGCAGGCGCACGAGCAGCACGCTGAGCCACACGATGAGCAACGTGGAAAAGACAACGCCAGCGTGACTGGTGATCTCGCTGACGACAGAGCGTTTGAATAGAGACATGGGAGAATATGCGGGATAATCGACCGCATCATACAGACGCACACGGGAAACCCTCATGGAATTTAGCACACAGACCACCGCTTCCCTGCACCAGATCAAAACCGCCGCGCTGGCGATCGGGGTCTTTGCCGACGGCGTATTGAGCCCCGCCGCCGACCTGATCGACCGGGCCTCCAACGGCGCCGTGCGCGCCGTCGCCAAAGCCGAATTCCGCGGCCGCGCCGGCGCCACCCTGGTGCTGCGCTCGCTGCCGGGCGTGACCGCCCAGCGCGTGGTCCTGGTGGGCCTGGGCAAGCAGGACGAATACTCGGCCCGCGCCCACGCCTCGGCCGAACAGGCCTTTGCCGCCGCCTGCGTGTCCGCCCAGCTGACCGAGGGCGTCTCGACCCTGGTCGCCAACCCGATCCCGGACGTGGCCGTCATCGCCCGCGCCCGCAGCGCCGCCATCGCGGCCGGCAGCGCCACCTATCACTACGACGCCAGCTTCGGCAAACCCGACCGCGACGCCCGTCCCAAGCTCAAGAAGATCGTCCAGATCGTCGAACGCGCCGACGCCAGCCAGGTCCAGAAGGGCCTGCGCGAAGGCGCCGCCATCGCCAACGGCATGGAACTGACCCGCACGCTGGGCAACCTGCCCGGCAACATCTGCACCCCCACCTACCTGGGCGACACCGCCAAGAAACTGGCCCGCGAGTTCAAGTCCATCAAGGTCGAAGTGCTGGACAGGAAGCAGGTCGAGGCCCTGGGCATGGGGTCGTTCCTGTCGGTGGCCCGCGGTTCCGAAGAAGCCTTGCGCTTCATCGTCCTGCGCCATGCCGGCAAGCCCGCCGCCAAGAAGGGCGCCAAGGCCGCGCAAGGCCCGATCGTGCTGGTCGGCAAGGGCATTACCTTCGATGCCGGCGGCATCTCGCTCAAGCCCGCCGCCACGATGGACGAAATGAAGTACGACATGTGCGGCGCCGCCAGCGTGCTGGGTTCGTTCCGCGCCCTGGCCGAACTGGAGCTGCCCCTGGACGTGGTCGGCCTGATCCCGGCCTGCGAAAACCTGCCCAGCGGCACGGCCAACAAGCCGGGCGACGTCGTCACCAGCATGGCCGGCCTGACCATCGAAATCCTGAATACCGACGCCGAAGGCCGCCTGGTCCTGTGCGATGCCCTGACCTACGCCGAACGCTTCAAGCCGTCCACCGTCATCGACATCGCCACCCTCACCGGCGCCTGCGTCGTGGCCCTGGGCCACGTCAACACGGGCCTGTTCACCAAGGACGACGCCCTGTCCGACGCCCTGACGGCCGCCGGCCGCCAGTCGCTGGACACCGCATGGCGCATGCCCATGGACGACGCCTACCAGGAACAGCTGAAGTCCAACTTCGCCGACCTGGCCAACATCGGCGGTCCCCCGGCCGGCGCCGTCACGGCCGCCTGCTTCCTGTCGCGCTTCACCAAGTCGTACCGCTGGGCCCACCTGGACATCGCCGGCACCGCCTGGAAAAGCGGCAAGGACAAGGGCGCCACGGGCCGTCCCGTGCCGCTCCTGATGCAGTTCCTGCTGGACCAGGCTTGATCGCCCTGCGACGGAACCCGGCATGACGCGCATCGACTTCGCCTTCGGCGCGCCGGACCGCTTGCGCATGGCCTGCCAGGTCGTGCGCAAGCGCTACCTGGCAGGCCAGCGACTGGTGGTGTACTGTAAGGAAGGCTCGCGGCTGACCGCCTTCGACCGCATGCTGTGGGCGTTCGACGACACCTCTTTCGTGCCGCACGTGCTGGCCAACGATCCCCTGGCGGCCGAAACGCCGGTCGTGCTGACCGCCGGCGATCCTGGCCAGGCGATGCAGCCGTCCGCCGATGGCCAGGCCCAACCCTGGCTGCTGAACCTCGACGACGACTGCCCGCCCGGCTTCGACGCCTTCGAGCGTCTGCTTGAAATCGTCTCGGACGACCCCGACGACAAGCAAGCCGCCCGGCAGCGCTGGCGCACCTACGTCGGGGCCGGCCACACGCCGCAAAGCCACGACCTGAGCCGGCAAGCGGCCAGCAACTGACCGTCCGTACACCCGCGCCGCCCCGCCCGGCGGCGCCTCTCCCTCGGGAGCCCCCATGCCCCACCCCACCGACCCCGGCATCCCCACCCTGACCCAGCGGGCAGAACCCACCCTGTCGCCCTCCGCCTCCCGGCCCGACGCCCCCGTATTGACCGAGGTGGCGCAAGACCGCGCGCGGGCTTATCCTGACGAAGCGTTCCCGGTGTTGACCGACGTGGCCGAATCGGCGGGCTTGAACGACTGGCCCGCGGACGACTTCCCGCTATTGACGGCCACTGCCGAATCAGACGATTTCCCGCTGCTGACCGAAGCGGCCGACCTGCCCGCGGCGCCGGATGCCGACCGGCCCGCCATGCCCGCTGCAAGCCAGGCGGCAGTGCAAGGCGAGCTACCCGCACAAGCGTCTCCGGCGGTCGTGCCGCCACAGGGCGCCGTGTTGGCCGCGCGCCTGCAAGCGGAAGTCGAACAGGCCATGCGCCAGGCGCTGGCCGACGCCATCGAGCAGATCCAGGCACGCATGGACGAAGAACTACCCCGCATCGTCGCCCGGGTCCTGCAGGACGTACGCCCCGGTTGAAATCCGGCCTTCCGCCCCCATTACGGGACTACACTGCCCTCCACCTGTCCTAATTCCTCCAAAAACTGGATTCTTCAGGGAACTGTAAGGTATCCTTGGCATCTAAGCCTTCTAGGCAAATCAATTTCTGCCGTACACAGGAGTCCTCCATGAACGAATATCGTCCGTCCCCCTTTAACCGTTCCGGCACCATCGCCGGCGCGCCGGGCGAGGTCGCGCGCAACCAGGTGCTGCGCAACACCTATTGGCTCCTGGCGCTCTCGCTGATCCCGACCGTGCTCGGTGCTGCCGTCGGCCTGTACACCGGCATCAACCGGGTCATGGGCGCCAGCCCCGGCCTGTCCGCCATCGTGTTCCTGGTGGGCGCGTTCGGCCTGATGTTCGCCATCGAGAAAAACAAGAACAACTCGCTGGGCGTCGTCCTGCTGCTGGCCTTCACGTTCTTCATGGGCGTGATGCTGTCGCGCCTGCTCGGCTTCGTGATGGGCTTCAGCAACGGCTCGCAACTGGTCATGACGGCCTTCGGCGGCACCGCGATCGTGTTCGGCACCATGGCCACCCTGGCCACCACCATCAAGCGCGATCTGTCCGGCCTGCAGAAGTTCCTGTTCATCGGCGCGGTCGTCATCCTGGTTGCCGCCCTGGCCAACATCTTCCTGCAGCTGCCTGCGCTGATGCTGACCATCTCGGTGCTGGCCATCGTCATCTTCTCGGCGTTCATGCTGGTTGACCTGCAACGCGTCGTGAACGGCGGCGAAACGAACTACGTTTCCGCCACGCTGGCCATCTACCTGGACGTCTACAACGTCTTCTCGAACCTGCTGATGCTGCTGGGCATCTTCGGCGGCAACCGCGAGTAATCGCGCGCTGCCTACCGGCAAACAAGGGCCTGCATGAAATGTGCAGGCCCTTTTTCATTGGAGCTTGCCATGTCCGACCGCCGCCGTTTCCTGCAGGCCGCCGCCTGCGCGCCCTTGCTTGCCCAGCCGTGGGCGGCCCATGCCCTGAGCACCAAGCGCCCCATGCGTGTTCGCGAGATCTGGTCGTCGGGCGAAATGCTGCCGGCCATAGGGCTGGGTACGGCCGATACCTTCAATGTGCCACCGTCGGATGCGGCCGCCATGGCGCCGTTGGCCCAGGTGCTGGACTCGCTGCTCGAGGCGGGCGGCAAGCTGATCGACACCGCCCCCAGCTACGGCCAGGCCGAGGCCGTCACGGGTGCCCTGGTGGCGCGCAAGCCGGACATGCGCAAGCAGGTCTTCCTGGCCACCAAGATCAGCACCCAGGGGCATGAGGCGGCCCGGCGCCAGATCGAACACTCGCAGCGCGCGCTCAAGACCGACAAGCTCGACCTGATCCAGGTGCACAACCTGATCGACACCCGCAACCAGTTGGCGTTGCTGCGCGACCTGAAACAGCAGGGCGTGACGCGCTACATCGGCATCACCCACTACACCGATTACGCCCACGACGAACTCACCGAACTGGTCGAGCGTGAAAAGCCCGACTTTCTGCAGATCAACCTGTCGGTGGGTGCGCGCAACGCCGAAAAGCGCCTGCTGCCGGCGTGCCTGGCCAATGGCGTGGCCGTCCTGATCAACCGCCCCTTCCAGGACGGCGCCCTGTTCCGCCAGGTCAAGGGTCGGCCCCTGCCCGAGCTGGCAGCCGAGATCGGCTGCGGGTCCTGGGCGCAGCTTTTCCTGAAATTCGTCATCAGCCACCCCGCCGTCACCGCGGTCATCCCCGCCACTTCCAAGCCGGCCAACATGGCCGACAACCTGCTGGCCGGCTTCGGCCCGCTGGCGAACGACGCCCAGCGCGAACGCATCGCCGCCTTGCTGGCCTGACGCCATGACCCTCCAGGCCGGCCCCTGGCGTCACCGGGTGGCGCAAGCGCTCGGCATCCGCGCCGATGAACTGGCCCCGGCCGCGTGCGGCTTCGCCTTCTTCTTTTTTCTCTTCTGCGGCTATTTCATGCTGCGGCCGATCCGAGAAACGCTGGGCATCCAGGCCGGCGTGGACCAGTTGCAATGGCTGTTCACCGCCACGTTCGTCGCCATGCTGGCGGTGGTACCGCTGTTCGGCTGGCTGTCCGCCCGGGTGCCGCGCGCCACGCTGGTGACCTGGGTCTATGCCGTGTTCGCCGCGACCATGGCAGGCTATGCCGCGCTGTTCCATTGGCGCCCCGACAGCGTCTGGGCGGCACGCAGCTTCTATGTCTGGCTGTCGGTCTTCAATCTGTTCGTGGTGTCGCTGGCCTGGAGCCTGATGGCCGACGTGTTCCGCATGGACTCCGCCAAGCGCCTGTTCGCGTTGATCGCCGCAGGCGCGAGCGCCGGCGGGCTGTGTGGCCCGCTGCTGGGCGGGCTGCTGGCCGGGGCGCTGGGCCCGGCGGGCCTGCTGCTGCTGTCGGCCCTGCTGCTGACCGCCACGTTGCCGCTCAAGCGCTGGCTGCTGCGCTGGCGCGGCGCCACGCATTCCAACGCCGACACGGCCGACATGGCCCGGCCCATTCCGGGCACCCTGCTGGCAGGCTTGGCGCGCGTGTTCCAGTCGCGCTACCTGCTGGGCATTGCCGGGCTGGTCGTGCTGCTGGCCACCCTCAACACCTTTCTCTACATGGAGCAGGCTCGCCTGGTGGCTGGTGCATTCAGCGACACCGCCCAGCGCCTCCGCGTGTTCTCGGCGCTGGACTTCACGGTCCAGGCGCTGGCGCTGCTGTCGCAGTTGTTCATCACCGGGCGGGTGGCCGCCCGGCTGGGCGTGAGGTTCCTGATGACCGCCGTGCCGGTGGCCATGGTGCTGGCCTTTCTGGCGCTGGCGGCCTACCCCGTGTTCGCGGTACTGGCGGGGGCCATGATCCTGCGCCGCGTGGGCGAATATGCCTTGATCCGTCCAGGGCGGGAAATGCTGTTCACGGCGGTCTCGCCTGAAGACAAGTACAAGACCAAGAACGTCATCGATACCGTCGTGTACCGGGCGGGCGACGCCGCCAGCGGCTGGGTCAAGGCCGGCGTGGACGCGCTGGGCCACGGGGTCGCCTTGATCGCCCTGCTGGGCGCAGCCTGCGCGCTGGCCGCCGCCGCGCTTGGCTATGGGCTGGGCCGCCGCGCCGACCGGCCCATGCCTGTGGCCGAACCATTAGATTCAACCAAACATCCATCTTAATAAACCGAACGAATTCCCGGCAGGGCCGCCGCACAATAGCGCAGCCTGATCGCACCCTACGATTGCATACGCCCTTAACGTCCCGGGAATCGTCATGACACGCACCGCCAGCCTTGCCGCCCTGTTGCTTTGCCTGACCGCGCCGCCCGCGCTGGCCGATTACCCCACCCGCCCGATCACCCTGATCGTGCCGGCGGCGGCCGGCGGCAACGCCGACATCACCGCCCGCCTGGTCGGCCAGGAAATGAGCCGTACGCTGGGACAGCCTGTGGTCGTGGAAAACCGCGTGGGCGCGGGGGGCCGCATCGGCACCCAGGCCTTGGTACGCGCGGCGCCTGACGGCTACACCATCGGCTACGCCCACGTCGGCACCCTGGTGCTGCACCGGTATCTCTTCAAGCAGCAGCTTTATGACCTGGATCGCGACATCGTCCCGGTCGGGCTGGTGGCCGAAACGCCCAACGTCATCGTGGTGAACGCGGCCTCGCCGTATCGCGACCTGAAAAGCTTCATCGCCGCCAGCCGCGCCCAGCCCGACCGCCTGACCATGACCTCGGCAGACCCCGGCACCACCAGCGAAGTCGGCGTCAAACTGTTCATCGCCCAGACCGGCGCGGCCGTGCGCCAGATTCCCTACAAGGCCACCGCCGCCCAGTTGTCGGACCTCCTGGGCGGGCATGTGGATTCGATGATGGAGAACCTGCCGCCCTTGATCGGCAACCTGAAGGACGGCCGCCTGCGCGCGCTGGCCGTCACCACCAAGGGCCGTGCCGCCTCCAATCCGGACGTGCCGACCGTGGCCGAACAGGGCTATCCCGACTATGAGCAATCCGCCTGGAGCGCCCTGGTGGCGCCTGCCGGCACGCCCCCCGCGGTGGTTGCCAAGCTCAACGCGGCCATGAACACCGCCCTGCGTTCGGACGCGGTCAGCAAGGAACTGCGCAGCCGATCGCAAGAACCGCTGGGCGGCTCGCCCGAAGACGTGAAGACCCAGATCCAGAAGGAACTGCCCAAATGGGAAAGCATCATCAAGGCCGCCGGCACCACGCTGGATTGACGCGTCGCGCACTGCCGACGGGAGCCTCGCCATGGCCAAGGTAAGCCGGGAGGACTTCACCTGCGCCGCCGCCACCAACACATCGGCGTACCGGCGCATCACCGTGCCCATGCTGAAGATCGAGGCCGGGCCCGGCCCCGCCGTGGCCCTGATGGCCGGCGTGCATGGCGACGAATGGGAAGGCCAGGCCGCCATCCTGCAACTGTGGCACCTGCTGCCCGGCATCCTGCAACGCGGCACGGTCTACCTGCTGCCCGCCGCCAACGCCGAAGCGTCTCTGGCCGGCACCCGCCTGTCGCCCTCGGACGCCGGCAACCTCAATCGCGCCTTCCTGGGCGCGCCTGCGCGCGGCTACACGGAAAGCGTGGCCGCCGCATTGGAAGCCCGGCTGTTGCCGCGCATCCAGACGCTGGTCGACGTGCATAGCGGTGGCGCATCGCTGCGTTACCTGCCGTCATCGGTCATCACCCGCTACGGCGACGATGCGTACGACGAACGCCTGCCGGCGCTGGCGCGCGCCTTCGGCCAGCCCCATTGCGTGTTCTTTCGCGGCACCGAAGCCGGCTCCCTGCCCGCGGCCGCCAGCCGCCTGGGCGTGCTGCGGCTCAGCGCGGAAATCGGCGGCGGCCGCGAAACCACCCGCACACTGGTCGAAGATTGCCGCGACGGCCTGTTGGGCTGCCTGGCCGAGCTGGGCCTTCTGTCCAGCACCGCGCCGCGCCGACCCAACCCGTCCCTCTATGACCTGGATGCGCCGGCCGCCACCTTGCGTACGCACGACAGCGGCGTCTTCGTACCCGGCGTCGCCCTCGGCCAGACCGTGACGGCCGGCCAGACCATCGGCCAGCTCATCGAACCGGCCCGGCCCGACCTGGCTTCGCGCAACTTGCCTAGCCCGCAGGCAGGCACCGTCGTCTGCCTGCGCGCCATCGCCCGCAGCGACGATGGCGACTGCCTGCTGCAAGTCGCGCCTGCCCTTTCCCTGGACTCCCTTGCCTCGTTGTACTGACCCATGCAGATGAACCCCCGCTTGTCCGGCCTGCGCTGCATCCGCTGCGAACGCCTGCTGCCGCCCGCCGACTACCCCGAAGGCTGCCCCCACTGCCTGCAGGCCGGCCACCCCGCCTCGCTGGAATGCCGCTACGAGGCCGCCGCAGGCGATGACGCGATGCCGTTGCCGGTGTGGGAGCCTGTCACGCTGGGCGAAGGCGCCACGCCCTGCCTGGACGCCGCCACGCTGGCACAGGCCGAAGGCGTCGGCCGGCTGTGGCTCAAGTGCGAAAGCGCCAATCCCACCGGCAGCCACAAGGACCGCATGGCCGCGCAGCTCGTGTCCCGCGCCCGCCTGGCGGGGGCATCGCGCGTGGCCGCCGCATCCAGCGGCAATGCCGGCGTATCGCTGGCCGCCTACTGCGCCGCCGCCGGACTGCAAGCGGACATCGCCATCACCCGCAACTGTCCGCCCCTGCAACGCGATGCCATGCAGCGCTTCGGCGCGCGCCTCACGGCTTTCGACGACAGCCTGGGCCGCTGGCCCTTTGTGGCGGACCTGTGCCGCAACCAGGGCGCCTTTGCCGGCACCAACTACCTCAATCCGCCCGTCGGCACCCACCCTTATGGCGTCGAAGGCTACAAGCCCATCGCGCGCGAAATCTTCGATGCTTGCGGCCTGCCGACGGACATCGTCGTGCCGACCGCGCGGGGCGACCTGTTGTGGGGCATCCTGTTGGGCTGGCAGCACCTGCTGAACGCCGGCCTGATTGCACAGCTGCCACGCCTGCACGCCGTCGAGCCCTACGCCCGGCTGTCGCGGGCGCAGACCACGGGCGATGCACGCAGCCTCTGGGAAGGCACCACGGATCAGTATTCGATCGCGGGCGGCACCACCACCCTGCAGTCGCTGCAAGCCCTGTCGCGCTCGGGCGGCTCACCGGTCGAGGTCTCGGATGCCGCCGCCGCGCAAGCCCAGCAACGGCTGGAACGCATGGGCCTGGCCACCGAACTGTCGTCGGCCGCGGCGCTGGCCGCGCTGACGCGACTGCGACGCGCCGGGCAATTGGATGCCGAGTCGTCCGTCGTGCTGATCCTGACGTCGGACGGACGGCGGGGGTGACGCGGGCTCGAGGCCGCGGCGGACCCGCTGCGCTGCGCGTCTAGCCGCGGGCAACCCCATAGCGTTCCACCAGCGGCGCCAGCGCAGCACGCAGACAGGTTGCCCAGAATTTGCCGGCCTCGGACAAGGGCCGGCTGCCATGGACGATCATGTGGCACTCGAAGTGCACCGGGGCGCCCAGCGGCCGGTGGCACAACCCCGCCGCTTCCAGGCTCACCGCCGTGGCGGGATTGGCAATGCCAATCCCATGGCCGTCCAGTGCCAACTGGCAGACCGTGGCGGAATACGGCGTCTCGATCGCGATCTTCAGGCTGGCGCCGGCCTGCAGCACCAGCGCATCCAGCCGCTGGCGCGAGGCATCTTCCGTGTTCAACGCTATGACATCGGCGTCGGCCAGCTGGGCAAACCCGACCTGCGCGAGGCGCGCCAGCGCATGGTCCTTGGGAAACACCACGACGGCTCGCAAACTGGCCAACCGATGGCCACGCAGGCCTTCCAGTTCTGACTCGTCGGCCACGGTCGCCAGGTCCAGCTCGCCGGATACGACCATGTCGCGCAAGGTGTTCGAATCGCGTATCTGCAAGTACAGCGGCGTATCCGGGTAGCGTTGGCGAAAGCGCGTGATGGCATCGCTGACCACTGCGCCGCTATAGGCATGGATGCAACCGATGCGCAGGCGCGGCTGGGCCGCTCCGCGAATGGCGCGGATCTTCCTGCCCAGGCTTTCCAGCCCCACGTTCAGGCGCCGGATTTCTTCGTACAGCAGCGTGGCTTCGGGGGTGCGCAGCATGCGCTGGCGCACGCGTTCGAACAGCCGCAGTTCAATGCTGGCCTCCAGGGCGGCCAGGGTGGCGCTGACGGTGGCGGGGGATACGTCCAGGCGCCGCGCGGCGGCGGTCACGCTTTCGGTTTCATAGACCGTGCGGAAGGTCTCGACCTGTTTGAGCGTGAAGGTCATGGCCGAACGCGCCGCAGGCTCAGATGCGCTGCAGGTCCATCAGCACCCGGCGCGTGGCCAGGGGCCGGCCGGCCAGGTTCTCGGCCAGGCGTTCGCGCAGGTCGCGGCGCAAGGCAGGTTCGATGACCGGGTCGTCAAAATCGGGCTCGACTTCATCCACGCCATAGCCGGTTTCGCGCAGCAACGTCCATTCGAAACGGCGCAAGGCGCCGGCCGCGCGGGTGCCGCCCGACAGCTGCTGCAACGCCATGTCGTAGGCATCGAACAGCAAGGGATGGGCGTCTTCGCGGGGCAACAGCCGCAGCAGCAGCTCGTTCATGTACCAGGCCGACATCAGCGCGGTGCCGCTCAGGGCGCGCACGCCCATGATCTCGGCGCGCGTCAGCGTCTTGACTTCGCCGTTGCCGGTCCAGGACAGCAGCAAGGGCTGAAAGGCCGACAACACGGGGCGCAGGACGGAATACGGGCGCTTGGCGCCCTTGGCGACCATGGCCACGCAGCCGTGGTCGCGCGAGAAGGTCTGAACAATGAGGGAAGTCTCACGCCACGCAGTGGCGTGCAGCATGTATCCCGGGCGATCCTGGACGCGTGGCGCCCGTTTACTCATAGCCCAGATCGCGCAGCGCACTCTCGCGGTCGGACCAGCCCTTGCGCACCTTGATGTAGATCTCAAGGTGCACCGGCTTGTCCAGCAGCTTGGCGATGTCCTGCCGCGCCTCGGAAGCGATGCGTTTCATGTGCATGCCACCCGTGCCCAGCAGAATGGGCTTGTGGCTGTCACGCTCGACGACGACGCAGGCCGCAATGCGCGCGCCCTTGTCGGTTTCTTCCCATTGCTCGATGACGACCGTACAGCCGTAGGGCAGCTCGTCGCCGACCAGGCGGAAGATCTTCTCGCGCACCAGCTCGGCCGCGATGAAGCGCATCGGACGGTCGGTCAGGGTGTCTTCTTCGAACATCGCCTCGCCTTCCGGCAGGCGCGCCGCGATTTCCTGCAGCAGCTGGTCCAGTTGCTGGTTCTTGGTGGCACTGACCGGCACCACGGCGCCGAACGGGTGCAGCGCCATGATCTTGGAGACAAAGGCAAACAGCTCGTCGCGGTTCTTCAAGGCGTCGATCTTGCTGACGACCAGGATGGTGCGCTCCGGCGACGGCAAGAGCGGCAGCAACTTGGCGTCACCCTCGGACCACTTGCCGGCCTCGACCACGTGCACCACCACGTCGACGTCGGCCAGGGCCTGCGTCACGACGCGGTTCATCATGCGGTTCATGGCGCCGCCATGGCGCGTCTGGAACCCCGGCGTATCGACGAACACGAATTGCTCGTGCTCGCGCGTCAGCACGCCATGAATGCGGTGACGCGTCGTCTGCGCCTTGCGCGACACGATGGAAATCTTGGAACCGATCAGGGCGTTCGTCAGCGTGGACTTGCCCACATTGGGGCGGCCGACGATGGCCACGAAGCCGGTACGAAAAGGGGTATCGCTCATTTAGTCTCTTGGGACACTGCCACGGGCAGCGACAATTGCGCGGTTTTGCGCGCCTTGCCCGACTTGCGGGCAGCCTTGGCGGCCGGGCTGACGGCCAGCGCGGCTTCCAGCGCCAGCTTGGCCGCCGATTGCTCGGCGGCGCGACGGCTGGCGCCAGGTGCCGTCACTTTGATCTCGAGCGCCGGAATGGCGCACTCGACTTCAAACTGCTGGCTATGGGCCGCGCCATGCGTGGCCACCACGGTATACACGGGCAGGGCCAGCTTGCGGCCCTGCAGGAATTCCTGCAGCAAGGTCTTGGCGTCCTTGCCCAGGGTCTTGGGATCGACCGAAGCCAGCACCGGCTGGTACTGGCGCACGATCACGCGGCGGGCAGCATCGAAGCCGGCATCCAGGAACACGGCGCCGAACAGGGCCTCGACCGTGTCCGCCAGGATCGACGGGCGGCGGAAACCGCCGCTTTTCAATTCGCCTTCGCCCAGGCGCAGGTACTGCGACAGTTCCAGGCGCTGGGCGATATCGGCCAACGAGGCCTGCTTGACCAGGTTGGCCCGCAGGCGCGACAGGTCGCCCTCGTCGATTTTGGAATAACGCTCGAACAGCATGGCCGCGACGACGAAGTTCAGCACGGAATCCCCAAGGAATTCCAGCCGCTCGTTGTGGCGCGCACCATGGCTGCGGTGCGTCAGTGCCTGTTCAAGCAGTGCTGGATCACCGAAGTGGTGATCCAGCCGGTTTTCTAGCGTGGCTAGCGACATAATCAGTTGAACCGGCCGATCCGGCTGAGATCGCTGAAATTCATCCAGATGAAGAAGGCCTTCCCGACGATATTGGCTTCAGGTACGAAACCCCAATATCGGCTGTCGGCGCTGTTATCCCGATTATCGCCCATGGCGAAGTACTGCCCTTCGGGTACTTTGCAGCGTACCCCATCGCGGGAATATTGGCAGTTCCCGATGGACGGAAATTGGTACTGCGGACGATATTCCTGCGGCCGGCTTTCATCCAGCAGGATATTGTGGCTAACTTCGCCCAACTTCTCTTTATATTGTGCGATATACGACACACGGTCGGGTTCGAAGTAGTCGCCGTCGCGCACATGCGTCACCAATTCGCCGTTCACGTACAGCTTTTTGTCCAGGTAGGCCACTTCGTCACCCGGCAGGCCGACCACGCGCTTGATGTAGTCGACGTCCGGATCCACGGGATAGCGGAACACGAACACGTCGCCACGCTGCGGCTTGCCGATATCGACGACCTTCTTGTCGATGACAGGCAGGCGCAGGCCATAGCTGAACTTGTTCACCAGGATCAGGTCGCCCGATTGCAAGGTGGGCAACATCGAGCCCGAGGGGATGCGGAACGGCTCGACCACGAACGATCGCAGCACGAACACGAACAGGATCACAGGGAAAAAGCTGACGGCGTATTCGATCCACCACGGCACGCGACGGGCCTTGTCGCCGGCCTCACGGCGCAGGCGTTCGGCTTCCTGGGCGTCGCCGACCAGGGCCGCATCGTACTGCGCCATCGCCTCTTGCGCCCGACGCTCGCGGCCGCGCCGCAGAACAACCAGATCGAGCGCCCAGATAATGCCGGTCAGCACCAGCAGAACAAACAGGATCAGGGCAAAGTTCCAACTCATCAGCTAACCGCCTTCTTGGGTTCTATTTGTCGTCCACTTGCAGGATGGCCAGGAACGCTTCCTGGGGAATTTCCACCGTGCCGACCTGCTTCATGCGCTTCTTGCCGGCCTTCTGCTTTTCCAGCAGCTTCTTCTTGCGCGAGATGTCGCCGCCATAACACTTGGCCAGCACGTTCTTGCGCAGCGCCTTGACGTTTTCGCGAGCGATGATTTCGGCACCGATGGCGGCCTGGATCACGACGTCGAACATCTGGCGCGGAATCAGCCCGCGCATGCGGGTCACGACGTCGCGGGCGCGATGGCGCGCGTTGCTGCGGTGAACGATGACGGCCAATGCGTCGACGCGGTCGTTGTTGATCAACAGGTCCACGCGCACCACGTCGGCCGAGCGGTATTCCAGGAACTCGTAGTCCATCGATGCATAGCCGCGCGACACCGACTTGAGCTTGTCGAAGAAGTCCAGCACGATTTCGGCCAGCGGGATCTCGTACACCAGGTGCACCTGGCGCCCGTGGTAGCTCATGTTGATCTGCGAGCCGCGCTTGTTGTTGCACAAGGTCATGACCGGGCCGACGTAGTCTTGCGGCATGAACAGCGTGACCTTCACGATCGGCTCGCGGATGTCGGCGATCTTGCCCACTTCCGGCATGCGCGACGGACTTTCCACGGTGATCACCGAGCCATCACGCTGTTCGACTTCGTACACCACCGACGGCGCGGTGGTGATGATATCCATGTCGAACTCGCGCTCCAGGCGTTCCTGCACGATTTCCATGTGCAGAAGACCCAGGAAGCCGCAGCGAAAGCCGAAGCCCAGCGCCTGCGACACTTCGGGTTCGAACATCAGCGCGGCGTCGTTCAGCTTGAGCTTGTCGAGCGAATCGCGCAGTTGGTCGTATTCGGAGCTTTCGACCGGGTACAGGCCGGCGAACACCTGCGGCTTCACTTCCTTGAAACCCGGCAAGGCCGCGGCGGCCGGCTTGTTGGCCAGCGTGACGGTGTCGCCGACCTTGGCGTCTTCGAGCTGCTTGATGCCGGCGATGATGAAGCCCACCTCGCCCGCCGACAGATGCGGGCGCTGCTGCGACTTCGGCGTGAACACGCCGGTCTGCTCGCACAGGTGGGTGGCGCCGGAGGCCATCAGCAGGATCTTGTCCTTGGGCTTGAGCACGCCGTTGACGATGCGCACCAGCATCACCACGCCCACGTAGTTGTCGAACCACGAGTCGATGATCAGGGCCTGCAGCGGCGCGTCGGGGTCGCCCTTGGGCTGCGGCACGCGCGCCACGATGGCTTCGAGGATTTCGTCGATGCCCATGCCGGTCTTGGCGCTGGCCAGCACGGCCTGCGAGGCGTCAATGCCGATCACGTCCTCGACTTCCTGGCGGGCGCCCTCGGGGTCGGCCTGCGGCAGGTCCATCTTGTTCAGCACCGGCAGCACTTCCACGCCCAGCTCGATCGCGGTGTAGCAGTTGGCCACGGTCTGGGCCTCGACGCCCTGGGATGCATCCACCACCAGCAGCGCGCCTTCGCAGGCCGACAGCGAGCGGCTGACTTCATACGAGAAGTCGACGTGCCCCGGGGTGTCGATCAGGTTCAGGTTGTAGATCTTGCCGTCCTGCGCCTTGTAGTGCAGGGCCGCGGTCTGGGCCTTGATGGTAATGCCGCGCTCGCGTTCGATCTCCATGGAGTCGAGCACCTGCGCCGACATTTCGCGATCCGCCAATCCGCCGCAGCGCTGGATCAGGCGATCGGCCAGGGTCGATTTGCCGTGATCGATGTGGGCAATGATGGAGAAGTTGCGAATATGCTGCATGCTTGAATTTAAAAGGGACGGAACACTCGGCAAACTGCCGGAAGACGCCGCCACCAGGGTAGGCACGGCTGACGGGGGGTTGCAGGCAAACGCCTCGGGCACCTGGCCCGGCCGCCCTGCCGGGCCGCGATTCGCGGCGTTTCCGGGCAAAAACGAGGGGGCGCCAGGCGCCCCCTCTTGCGGCAACCAGCCATTTTAGCCGGTCTTGGGCCTTATTTGCTTGCGGGTACCGCCACCCACTGTGTCTGGTCGCCACGGCGCACCAGCAAGCCTGCCGCGCGGCCCTTGTCCAGCTTGCCCACCAGCTCGGCGAACTGCTTGGCGCCGGTGACGTCGGTGTCGTTCAGGGCCAACACAATGTCGCCTTCCTGCAGGCCCGCCTTGGCGGCGGCGCCCTCGGCAACCTTGACCTGCACGCCGCCCTTGATGCGCAGCTTCTTCTGCACGTCGGCGGGCACGTCCACCACGCCCAGGCCCAACGCATTGGTGACTTCCGGGGCAGGCGCCGCAGGCTTCTTGCCGCCCGCGGCCTTCTCGGCGGGGATCTCGCCCACCTTGACCGACAGCGTCATCTTCTTGCCCTTGCGCCACACTTCCATGTCGGCGCGGGTGCCGGGCTTGGTTTCGCCGACGATACGCGGCAGGTCGGACCAACGCTTGATCGGTTCCTTGTTGAACGACAGGATCACGTCGCCCGGCTGCACGCCCGCCTGCTCGGCCGGGCCGTCGACCTCGACGCTGCTGACCAGGGCGCCTTCGGCCTTGGGCAGGCCGATGGCCTCGGCCACATCCTTGCCGACTTCGCCGATCTGCACGCCCACGCGGCCGCGCGTCACCTTGCCGGTCGCGCGCAGTTGATCCACCACCCGCATCGCTTCGTCGATGGGAATGGCCAGCGAAATGCCCATGAAGCCGCCGCTGCGCGAGATGATCTGGGAATTGATACCCACGACTTCGCCCGCCAGGTTGATCAGCGGACCGCCCGAGTTGCCCGGGTTGACCGCCACGTCCGTCTGGATGAACGGCAGGTACTCGCCGGTATCGCGTCCGATCGCGCTGACGATGCCCGACGTGACCGTGGAATCCAGCCCGAACGGCGAGCCGATGGCCAGCACCCACTGGCCCTTCTTGAGCTTCTTGGGGTCGCCGATGACCAGCGGCGTCATGTCCTTGGCTTCGATCTTGATCAGTGCGACGTCGGTGCGCTCGTCGGTGCCGATGACCTTGGCCTTGAACTCGCGGCCGTCGGTCAGGGTGACGTAGATGTCGGTTGCATCGCTGACCACGTGGTTGTTGGTCATGATGTAGCCGTCATCGGAAATGAAGAAGCCCGAACCCACGCCGCGCGGCACGGTGCGTTCTTCGGGCTGCGGCTGCTGCGGACGTTGGCGCTGGCCGGGGGACGGCTGGCCCGGGGGCTGGAAGTCGGGGCCGAAGAACCAGCGGAACAGTTCGGCCGGATCGTTGCCGCCGGGGCCTACGCCACGGATCGGCACGGTGGCCGTGGTACGGATGTTCACGACCGCCGGATCGGCCTTCTCGATGATGCTGGTGAAGTCAGGCAGCACCACCGTCGGGGTGGGCGTGTCGGCCGCCGGGGTCTGCGCCTGCGAGAGGGGCGCGAACGCAGCCGACATCATGAGCCCCGCCGTCGCGGCCGCCAGAAAGCGCCGCAGGCTGGGGTTCGACACCATCAATGCTTTCATAGATTGCTCCGAGTTTCCTTCTTGCCGCAGAGGCCGCTCACTTGGAGCCGGCCGCCGGAGCGTTCGCCACGGGGACGTATTCAGTCGCTTGCGCCAATTGTTCCAGCGTCGCCACCGGCACTTCGCCCACGGCGGTCAGCCAGTAATCGGCGATACGGGTCCCGTACACGGTAATCGAACCGCGCTGGGCCGCGCCAGGGGGCGGATGATGGCCACGCTGGCTGTCATAGGGTTCGATGAACACGGAAATTGCCGCCAGGCCATCGGACAGCACCATCTGGTTGACCGTCGCGCCGCGCCCCATCGAGCGCGACACCTGCATCACCACGCTGAACCCCTTGGGCGCCGGAATGCGCCATCCCAGCGCGCCCAGGTCCACCGGCTTCATCGCGGGCTCAAGCACCTTCCAGTCGCGCGTGTTCCAGCGGGACGTGAGCGACTGCGGGTCGACCTCGGCGCCCAGGCGCAGCGAGGTGAACGACACCTGCTCGACCACGCCGCGGGCGGCGTTGAGCGTCTGGGCCTTCAGCAGCAGGTTGGTTTCGACGTCGGCGCACAGGCGATAGCCATAACGCAACTTGTCCAGGGGTTCGATAGTGATCAGGCGGCACTCGCGCCCGGCGACCCGGTGCAGGGCCGATTCGGTGCGGATCTTGTAGTGCTCGGTCAGGTTGGCCGGGTCACCCAGCAGCAGGCCGGGAAAGCGGTCGCCGCGGCGACGCTCGATCAGGACCGTCTTGCGCTCGGGAATCAGGCACTGCACATCTTCGTTGTGGCGCAGGTACTCGCGCGGCTGGCCGTCCAGGATCTCGAGGCGCTCGCGTTCGCCGGTGCCGTCCAGGACGTGCACCAGGCGCGACGACTGGATCATCTCGCCTTGCTGGTACATGAACACGCCTGCGTAGTCCTGCTTGCGCGCCGCCTGCTGGATGCGCGAAAGCAGCTGCACCACGTCATCGCCCTGCTGGGCGGGCGCCGTGTCGGCGGCTCGCGCGGGTTCGTGCGCGGCCAGGAATGCGGTCAGGAGCGTAGCGGCGAACCAGCCGGCACGGTGGGCCTGCCACGAGGCGGCCCGGCCCAGCACCGGCCAGCGGGTCGGAAGCACCAAGGCCATCAGCGTCCCGCTCCGACATCGAACGACACCTGGCGCACCGCGCTGGGGCCAGCCATCTGGCGATGGGCCTCCAGGTAGTCGCTCAGGCCCGAAGTGTCGGTGCCGCTCAGGCTGGCGTCGGCCAGCACGCGCGTCTCGGTGCCAGGGGAACCGCCCGCCAGATACGGCTGGGCCACCCAGGCGACGGTGGCAACCGCAGCCGCCACGGCCAGACCGGACAGGCCCATGCGCAGCGGCGAACGACGCCGGGGCGCTGCCACGATGGGCAGCTCGGCGTCCAGCGCGCGCGACAGGCGGGCGTGAAAGCCCGCGCTGGGCGTCAGCGCCAGGTCGGTATTGCGCAGGGCATCACCGATGAGGTGATAGGTGTCCCAGGTCTGCCGCCCTTCACGGGTCAGCAGGCCGGGGAGAATATCGTCGGTTTCCTCTCCATCCATCCAGGCGGAAAGTGATTCTTCCCAGGCGGCCTCGGAAGAAACGACGGACTTGGCTGCTGTTGTCTGCATGACTGCCACTCCTTACCAGCGACGCTCGGCATCGGTGCCAAGCAATGGGCGCAACTTGGTCGCGATGGCTTCACGCGCACGAAAAATGCGGGAACGCACCGTACCAATGGGGCAATCCATGCTCTGGGCGATGTCTTCGTAACTCATACCTTCGATTTCACGCAGGACGATCGCGGTGCGCAATTCCTCGGGCAATTCCTCGATGGCCGCGTTCACCGTCTCGGCGATTTCGCGGCTGGCCACCATGGATTCCGGCGTGCTTATATCGGTTAGGTTGTCGGTTTCGTTAAAAGTTTCACCGTCTTCCGTTTCTATCGCATTGGGCGCGCTCGGCCGCCGGCCCTGCGAGGCGAGCCAATTTCGGGCCGTATTGATGGCAATGCGATACAACCAGGTGTAGAACGCGCTCTCGCCCCGGAATTGGGGCAGGGCCCGGTAGGCCTTGATGAACGCTTCCTGGGCCACGTCCTCGATTTCGGACGGGTCCCGGATCATCCGGGCCAGCAGGCGAAGAATCTTGCGCTGGTACTTGAGCACCAGCAGATCGAAGGCCTTCTTGTCGCCCCGCTGGACGCGGGCGACAAGCTCAGCGTCGACTTCGCGCTCGCTCATGAGGCCTCCCGCAGGCGGACCGCCGGGGACGGGCGTCGCGCCGCACCAGCCAGCAGGCACAAACGCCGCCAGGCCTGGGGTCGCAACGTCTGCTGCCAGACGGTGAAAGTTACATTGTTGTTGTTAAAGGCCATACTCCCGGAGGGCAAAGGCTGCAGGGTGAGCGTAAGCCATGCCGGCCCGCGATGCTGGTCCACCAGCGCCGCGTCCTGCCAGCCGCCTGGCAGGCGCACCTGCCAGCGGCCAGACCCGGCCGCCGTACGCAACGCCGATACCGGGGACAGGCCACTACGGTCCGAGTGTAACAGCCCGGCCGCCAGCAGCAGCGTCACCAGAGCGGCGGCGCCCAGCCAGGCCGGGCCAAGCCAGGCGCCCGCCGTCAGGAGGCTGACCGCGGCCGCGGCCAGGCCCAGGGCCGGAAGCGCCGCAACGCCGCGCGGCCGCAAGACAGGCACGCGAAACGTCCAGCGCCCCTGGCCCGGGCCTTCCAAATCAGACCCGGCGAACGGCCATCGAGCCGTTGGTGCCGCCGAAGCCGAACGAGTTGGACAGCCCCACGTCGATCTTCATCTGCCGCGCTTCGTTGGCGCAGTAATCCAGATCGCATTCCGGATCCTGATTGAAGATGTTGATGGTCGGAGGCGAGACCTGGTTGTAGACCGCCAGGGTCGTGAACACGGCTTCGATGCCGCCGGCCGCACCCAGCAGGTGGCCGGTCATGGACTTGGTCGAGTTCACCACCAGCTTCTTGGCGTGGTCGCCGAAAGCCAGCTTCAGCGCGTCGGTCTCGTTCTTGTCGCCCAGGGGCGTGGACGTGCCGTGCGCGTTGACGTACTGGATGTCGTCCAGGTTCAGGCCGCCGTTGCGCAGCGCGTTGATGACGCCGCGGCGCGGGCCGTCCTTGTCGGGGGCCGTGATGTGGTGCGCGTCGGAGCTCATGCCGTAGCCGGCGAACTCGCCATAGATGCGCGCGCCGCGCTTCTTGGCGTGTTCGTATTCTTCCAGCACCAGCACGCCGGCGCCTTCGCCCAGCACGAAACCATCGCGGTCGCGGTCCCAGGGACGCGAAGCCGTTTGAGGATCATCGTTGCGGGTCGACAGCGCACGCATGGCGGCAAAACCGCCGATGCCCAGCGGCGACACGGTCGACTCGGCGCCACCGGCCACCATGACGTCGGCATCGCCGTACTCGATCAAGCGGGCCGCATCACCGATACAGTGCAGGCCCGTGGTGCAGGCCGACACGACGGCGTAGCTGGGACCCTTCATGCCATAGGCGATGGACAGGCGGCCGGAGATCAGGTTGATCAGCGAACCCGGCACGAAGAACGGCGAAATGCGCCGCGGACCCTTGGCCATGTATTCGACCTGGGTTTCTTCGATGCGCGGCAGGCCGCCGATGCCCGAACCGACGATCACGCCAATGCGCTCGGCATTGGCTTCGGTGACTTCCAGGCCGCTGTCGCGCCAGGCCTGCATCCCGGCAGCCAGGCCGTAATGGATGAAGGTATCCATCTGGCGGGCTTCTTTGGCCGAGATATAGGTGCTGATGTCGAAGTCTTTGACTTCGCCAGCGATGTGCGTGGTGATGGCCGAGGGATCGAAACGGGTGATGCGGCTGATGCCAGAACGTCCGTTGACGATATTGTCCCAAGCGGTGGTCAGGTCGTTGCCAACGGGCGAAACGATACCAAGGCCAGTGATGACGACTCGTCGCTTCACGGATGACTCCTCAAACAGACAAAAGAAAGGCGGTTTTCGGGATGCGCTGCACGTGCGGAACACGCAAAAGCGGGTCGGGCTTTAACCCCCGTCCCGCGCGTGGACCACACGGCAAATTCCTGAAACCGCCCCGATTCCCGGTTGGCCCCGAAATCGGATTTCGGGCAACCAGAAGGATATAGGCTGAGCTTACTGCTTACCGTTCGAATTGATGTAATCAATCGCTTGTTGCACGGTCGTGATCTTTTCGGCCTCTTCGTCGGGGATCTCGGTCTCGAATTCGTCTTCGAGCGCCATGACCAGTTCGACCATGTCGAGCGAATCGGCACCGAGGTCGTCAAGGAAGGAGGATTCGTTCTTGATCTCGGCTTCGTTCACGCCAAGTTGTTCAGCGACGATCTTCTTGACGCGCTGTTCGATGCTTTCCATGCAGATCTCCAAATGGGAAAAATCCCGCGAATTATAGCCAAGCGCAGAGTACTGCAAACGCCAGGCCGTGACAAAAATAACACCGCGCACTTCGAACTGTCGCCCCGAGGGCGCAGCAATACCGGTGTGCGGCGTTTCCGGTTGAACCGCGCGTTGCCCTGCCAGTTGCCCGGCAATGGCGCGGCGGCCTGGGCCGCCCGCGCGCTTCGTGACTTATTGCATGTACATCCCGCCGTTGACGTGCAGGGTGGTGCCGGTAATGTAACCCGCCTGCGGTCCGGACAAAAAGGCCACCGCATGGGCGATGTCCGCGGGCGAACCCAGACGGCCCAGCGGAATCTGCTGCAGCAGCGCGGCGGTCTGGTTCTCGCCCAGGGCGCGCGTCATGTCGGTATCGATGAAGCCCGGGGCCACGCAATTGACGGTGATGTTGCGGCTGCCCAGTTCACGCGCCAGGGCACGCGACATGCCGGCCACGCCCGCTTTCGCCGCGGCGTAGTTGGCTTGGCCCGGGTTGCCACTGGAACCCACCACCGACGTGACGTTGATGATACGTCCCCAACGGGCCTTCATCATGTTGCGGAGCACGGCGCGCGACAGGCGGAACACCGACGCCAGGTTGGTGTCGATGACGGCCGACCAGTCGTCGTCTTTCATGCGCATTGCCAGCGTATCGCGGGTGATGCCTGCATTATTGACGAGGATATGGGGGCCACCGCCCTCTTTGCCCAGGGCTTCGATCAGGGCGTCGCACGCTTCGGCGTTGGTCACGTCCAGCACCACGCCGCGGCCGCCGAACGGCGCCAGGGCTTCGGTGATGGCGGCCGCGCCAGACTCGGACGTGGCCGTGCCGACGACGGTTGCGCCGCGCGCGGCCAGTTCCTGGGCGATGGCGCGGCCGATGCCGCGCGTGGCGCCCGTGACCAGGGCGATCTTGCCCTGCAGTTCGATCGAGGTGTTTTCCATGCTCTTAATTTCCGTTAACCGCGGCCAACGCGGCTTCAAGCGAAGCCGGATCCGTGATGGCCAGGCCGGTAAGCTCGGGATCGATGCGCTTGGTCAAGCCGGCCAGTACCTTGCCGGGACCGCATTCGATGACGTGGGTCACGCCCTGGGCCTTCATGGCGCGCAGCGTTTCCACCCAGCGCACAGGATACCATGCCTGGCGGACCAGCGCATCCCGGATTGCCCCGGGCTCGACCGGCGAGGCGACATCGACGTTGTTGATGACGGGCACCTGGGGTGCAGACACCGTCACGCCCGCCAGGGCGCCGGCCAGCACGTCGGCGGCAGGCTTGAGCAGGCTGGAGTGGAACGGCGCGGATACCGGCAAGAGCAGCGCGCGCTTGGCGCCGGCGGCCTTGGCCAGTTCGCAGGCGCGTTCGACGGCGGCCTTGTGGCCCGCGATCACGACTTGGGCGGGGGCATTGAAGTTGACGGCTTCGACCACTTCGCCTTGAGCAGCGGCGGCACAGGCAGCGCGCACGGCGTCGTCGTCCAGGCCCAGGATGGCGGCCATGGCGCCGGTGCCGACCGGCACGGCGGCCTGCATGGCGTCGGCGCGCACACGCACCAGGCGCACGGCGTCTTCAAGGGCCAGCGAACCGGCGGCTGTCAGCGCGGCATATTCACCCAGGCTGTGGCCGGCCACGACGTCGGGCATGCGGCCACCTGCGGCGCGCCAGGCGGCGAAGAACGCGACGCTGGCGGTCAACATGGCCGGCTGGGTGTTGGTGGTGAGGTTGAGCTGGTCGGCGGGGCCCTGCGCGATCAGCGCGCCCAGGTCCTGGCCGAGCGCCTGCGAGGCGCGTGCCACGACATCGGTCGCCGCGGCGACATCGGACCAGGCGTCCAGCATGCCGACCGACTGGGAACCCTGGCCAGGAAAGACAAAAGCGATTTTCATGTTCGACCGTATGGATTGATTCAGAGTCTGTGGGAATGTCGGGCGCGTCATCCGGGCGGACGCGGCAGGCCGCGCCCGAGCCGGACTCGCCCTTACATGCGGGCCAGTACGGAACCCCAGGTGAATCCGCCGCCTACGCCTTGCATCAGGATGAGCTGACCCGGCTTGACGCGGCCATCGCGGCGCGCGGCATCCAGGGCCAGCGGCACGCTGGCCGCGGAGGTATTGGCGTGGCTGTCGACGGTGATGACAACCTTTTCGACCGGCACGGCAAGCTTGCGCGCCAGGAAATTCAGGATGCGGACGTTGGCCTGGTGCGGGATCAGCCAATCGACGTCGGCCAGCTCGACACCGGCTTCGGCGCACGTGTCGCGCGCCGATCGGTCCAGCACGGTGACGGCCTGCTTGAACACCGCCTGGCCGTCCATGCGCAGGAACGGGTCGCCCGTGACATCGCCATAGGCGACGTTGCCCGCGGCGCTGAGGATCTTCATCTGGCTGCCGTCGGCATGCAGCTGTGCGGCCAGGATGCCGGGCTTGTCGGAGGCCTTGAGCACCACGGCGCCCGCGCCATCGCCGAACAGCACGCAGGTGCTGCGGTCGTTCCAGTCGAGGATGCGCGAGAACACTTCGGCGCCGATCACCAGCGCGCAACGCGCACGGCCCGCGCGGATGAAGCTGTCGGCGGTGGTCAGGGCGTAGACGAAGCCGCTGCACACGGCCTGCACGTCGAAGGCTGCGGAGCCCTTGGCGCCCAGGTTCGCCTGCACCAGGCAGGCAGTGCTGGGAAACACGAAATCCGGCGTGGACGTGGCCAGCACGATCAGGTCGACTTCGGACGCATCCACACCGGCATCGGCCAGCGCGCGGCGCGAGGCCTCGGTGGCCAGCTGGCTGGTCGTGACACCGCGCTCGGCCAAATGGCGCTGGCGGATGCCCGTACGCTCGACGATCCATTCGTCGGACGTGGCGATATCGCGCGTCGCCAGTTCCGCCGCCAGGGCGTCATTCGAAACCACGCGTTCCGGCAGGAAGCTGCCGGTGCCCGCGATCACGGAATATTTCATTGCGGTATCCATCAAGCGGTGTCCCCAGCCACGCCCGATTCCAGCGCGGAAGCGCTCGAACCTGACTGCACGCGCTGGTTGATCTGTGCGACCGTCTGAGCGGTGCGCTCAAGCAGTTTACTCACCACGGCTTCGCGCGCACGCTGCAGCGCGAAGCCGAAGGCGTAGGCGTCGGCAGAGCCATGGCTCTTGATGACCACGCCGCGCAGGCCCAGCAGCGCCGCGCCGTTGTAGCGGCGGTTGTCGACACGGTTGCGCAGGCGGTTGAGCACCGGCTTGGCCAGCGCGCCGATCAGCAGCGTGACCAGGTTGCGTTTGAACTCTTCGCGAATGACGCTGGACAACATCTTGGCCAGGCCTTCGACGGACTTGAGCACGACGTTGCCGACGAAACCGTCGCAGACGACCACGTCGACCGTGCCCTTGAAAATGTCATTGCCTTCCACGTTGCCGTAGAAGTTCAGGGGACTGGCGCGCAGAAGCTCGGCGGCCTCCTTGACGACCTCGTTGCCCTTGATGACTTCTTCGCCGATGTTGAGCAAGCCCACGGTGGGGTTCTCGCGATGGTCGACCGCCTGCGACAGCGCGGCGCCCATGATGGCGAATTGCAGAAGGTGCTCGGCCGAGCAGTCCACATTCGCGCCCAGGTCCAGCACCGTGGTGGCGCGGCCCGTCTGGTTCGGAATGGACGTGGCGATCGCAGGGCGGTCGATGCCGTCCAGCGTCTTGAGCACGTAGCGTGAAATGGCCATCCAGGCGCCGGTATTGCCCGCGGAAACGCAGGCGTCGGCACGCCCATCCTTGACGGACTGGGCAGCCAGGCGCATGGAGGAATCTTTTTTGCGGCGCAGGGCGACCTCGACCGGGTCGTCCATGGTGACGACTTCGGAAGCCGCCACGATCTCAAGGCGATCGCGCGCCACGTCGCGGTGCTCGGAGAGCGCCGCTTCGATAGCGTCGGGAAGCCCGACCAGCAACAGCCGGGTATCCGGAAATTGCCGGGCGAACTCGATCGCAGCCGGAATCGTGACGGGCAGACCGAAGTCTCCGCCCATACAGTCTATGGCGATGCGTATCACGGGTGCCAGGTATCAGCGCTCAGCCGAAATGGTCCGAGTACGAGTTCGGCCCGGGGGCCTTATTCGTCGGCCTTGGTCTTCAGGACCTTGCGGCCACGGTAGAAGCCGTTGGGGCTGATGTGGTGACGCAGATGGGTCTCGCCCGTGTTGGGTTCGATAGCCGTCGACGGATTCACCAGAAAATCGTGCGAGCGGTGCATACCGCGCTTGGACGGGGACTTCTTGTTTTGTTGAACAGCCATGATGACTCCTAGAAACGGGGCGCATTGTACGCGATGCGGCCCGATGTTGATCTCAATCTTTGTGCTTCAGTTGTTCCAGCACCGCAAACGGCGACGGACGCTTGACAACGGGCTCTTGGGAAGCTTCGTTGTCTTTGGCCTGCGCGCCCGGGCATACATCATGCTTGGGCACATACGGAACGCTCAGAATGAGCTCATCTTCGATCTGGGCCAGCAAATCGAAATGATGCGAACCCACCACCTTTTCAGGCTGGTTGGACACAAAACCTTTACCTTCCACTTCTTCGTCTTCGTCGCTCTCGTCGTCGAGGCCGGCGGCGTGATCGCCCCCGGCAATGCCGTCGTCGAGATCGTCTTCAGACTTGACCAGCTGCAGCAGGACTTCGCTGTCGACCGGGTAGGCGAACGGCGCATTGCACCGCTGGCACACCACGACCGGATTCGCCTGCACACGGATGCGCAAGAGCGGCTGGCCTAGCACCAGCCCCGTCTTGCCCATCTCGCCGCGCGCGGACCACGTCACCAGCCCGGCATCACCCAGCGGTTGTTCGGGTAGCCCGTCAACCGCGCGCGCCAACCGCACAAGAGGTATGGTGCCTTGCGCTTCCCTGCCCTGATGGGCGAATGCGAATGCGTCGATGGGCTTGATGATCAGTCCTTTCGCACAGGATTCTGTACATCCTCCTGTGCATTGGCAGGCAGGCTCGCATGCAACGAAGTACGGTTTCAGTACTGTTGCACTGCAAAAATGCCGCAAAACGTTAGATAATACTGTGACTTACGTATCAGCGTCAAATACCGCATGCCCCAACAACCTGGTCTGATCCTCGCTTCCAGCTCGCGCTATCGCAAAGAGCTGCTCACTCGCCTGCGCCTGCCCTTTACCGCCATTTCGCCCGATGTGGACGAAACGCCACAGCCGGGCGAAACGCCCGAGGCGCTGGCCTTGCGCCTGTCGGTCGCCAAGGCCATGGCGGTGGCGGCCACGCACCCGGGCAGCCTCGTCATCGGATCGGACCAGGTAGCCACGGTAGACGGCCAGCCCATCGGCAAGCCGGGGGATTTTTCGCGCGCCCAGGCCCAGTTACGCGCACTTTCGGGGCAGATCGTGGAATTTCACAGCGCCTTGGCCGTCACGGACGGCCAGCGGGTGGAAAAAGCCGACATCGTGACGCGGTGCCGTTTCCGGCAATTGTCCGATCACGCCATCGACGCCTACCTGCGCGCCGAAGAACCCTACGATACCGCAGGCAGCGCCAAGGCGGAAAGCCTGGGCATCGCCCTGATGGAGAGCATCCAGAGCGATGACCCCACCGCCATCATCGGGCTGCCCCTGATCGCCCTGACCCGCATGCTGGGCCAGTTCGGCCTGGACCCACTGCACGCCCCGGGAGCGCCCGCATGAGTGGTTCGCTGCACCTGATTCCCGTCGGCCTGGGCGAGGCCGCTCCCGAAAGCTGGCTGCCCGCCGACGCGCGAGCCCTGGCCGGCCAGCTGGACACCTACATCGCCGAAAACGCCAAGACGGCACGCGCCTTCCTCAAGCAGATCGGCACCACCCGGCCGCTGCAGGAAATCACCATCCACACGCTGAGCGACAAAACCGACGCGACCCAGATCAAGGCCTGGCTGGAGCCCGTGCGCCAGGGCGCCGACATCGGCCTGGTGTCCGAAGCCGGCTGCCCCGCGGTCGCGGACCCCGGCGCCAAGGTCGTGGACGCCGCCCATCGGCTGGGCGTGACCGTCAAGCCCTGGGTCGGCCCCTCCTCCCTCCTGCTGGGCCTGATGGCCAGCGGACTGGGCGGCCAGCGTTTTGCCTTCCATGGCTACGCCCCGGTGGACGCCGCCGAACGCGCCAAGCAGCTCAAGGCCTGGGAACAGCATTCCGCCAAGCATAACCAGACCCAGTTGCTGATCGAAACCCCCTACCGCAACGCCGCCATGTTCGCGACGCTCCTGGCCAGCCTGAAAGGCGATACCAAGCTGTGCATCGCCCGCGCGCTGACCACCGCCGACGAATGGATCGCGACCCGCACCATCGCCGATTGGAAAAAACAGCCCGCCCCGCAGCTGGACAAGATGCCCACCCTGTTCCTGTACCTGGCGCGCTGACATGATGCGGTTCCTGGCAGTCTTTCTGGCCGCCGCGGCCCTGGCCGGCTGCGCCCATCGCGGCCCCGCCGGCTTGAACCTGGACACCTCCGTCACCGCGGTCGGCCAGAGCAGCCGGGTGCGCTTCGTCGTGGTGCACTACACCTCGGCCGACGACGCCCGGTCCATGCGACTCCTGTCGCAGGGCCAGGTCAGCGCCCACTACCTGATCAACACGTCGGGACGCACCTACCGCCTGGTCGACGAGACGCGTGCCGCCTGGCATGCCGGCGAAAGCGCGTGGTATGGCCTGAATGCCATGAACAGCACGTCGGTCGGCATCGAGATCGTCAACCCGGGCTGGACCGAGGGCGAGGACGGCAAGCGGCAGTGGCACGCCTATGACGACAAGCAGCTCCGCGCCCTGACCCTTCTGTTGCGGGACGTGATCCAGCGCAACGGCATCCTGCCCCAGAACGTGGTGGGCCATAGCGACATCGCGCCCCAGCGCAAGGTCGACCCCGGCCCGCTGTTCCCCTGGAAGCAACTGGCCGCGGCCGGCATAGGCCGCTGGTACGACGAAGCCGGCGCCGCATCGCACCTGGCGCGGCTGCAGGCCCAGGGCACGCCCGACGTCGCCTGGTTCCAGCAGCAGTTGCAACGGCTGGGCTACGCCTGCCCGCAGAACGGCACGCTGGACCGCGCCACGATCAACGTATTGGCCGCCTTCCAGATGCACTATCGCCCCGCCGTGCACGACGGCCAGCCGGATGCCGAAACCGCGGCAATCATGCTGGCGATGCTGTAGCCCTGCCCGGCCGGCGCAGCGGCCGCAGGGGCCATCGACGTCGAGGACAGGCCCTAGGCGCGGCGGCGGCGCCACCACGCCGCCAACCGCCATCCCAGCAGCAGCGCCAGCACGGCAGCATACAAGACGGGCTGGGCCAGGTCGTTCTTGCCGGCCTTGTGCCACCAGTAGTGCAGCACCGCCAGCAGCCCGATGAGATACACGGCGCGGTGCAATTGCTGCCAGCGCTTGCCCAGCCTGCGCATGGCCCACTGGGTAGAGGTGGCCGCCAGCGCCGTCAGCAGCACGAAGGCAGCAAACCCCACGGTGATGAATGGGCGCTCGCCAATGTCCTGCAGCATGGCCGCCGGATCGAAGCCGCGGTCCCACCAGACCCAGGCCATGAAGTGCATGGCCCCATAGAAAAATGCGAACAGTCCGCACATGCGGCGCAGACGCACCAGCGCCGGCTGGCCGCTCAAGCGGCGCAAGGGCGTGATGGCCAGCGTGACGAGCAGGCAGACCAGCGTCCAGGTGCCCGACGATCGGGTCAGGAACTCCACCGGATTGGCGGTCAGGCCGTTGTTGAACCCCAGCCAGATCCAACGGAGAAATGGCGCCAGCCCCAACAGGAACAGGAAGGGCTTGAACCGCCCCACGGCCCGGGCCGACCACTGCGGCTTGCGGGCGGCTGCTGTGCGGCTCACGTCGGTCATGGGCGGATCAGTAGTTGGCCTTCAGGTCCATGCCCTGGTAGAGCGAGGCGACCTGATCGGCATAGCCGTTGAACATCAAGGTCTTGCGCTTGGGCGAGAACAGGCCGTCTTCGCCGATGCGGCGCTCGGTTGCCTGGCTCCAGCGCGGATGGGGCACCGTGGGATTCACGTTGGCGTAGAAACCGTATTCCTGCGGCGCGGCCTTGATCCACGACGACACCGGCTGTTTTTCCACCAGGCGGATCTTGACCAGCGACTTGCCCGACTTGAAGCCGTATTTCCAGGGCACCGCCAGGCGCACGGGCGCACCGTTCTGGTTGGGCAGCACCTTGCCATAGACGCCGAATACCAGCATCGCCAGCGGGTTCATGGCCTCGTCGATGCGCAGCCCCTCGACATAAGGCCAATCCAGGATCGCGGCGCGCACGCCCGGCATATTCTCGCGCTGCACCGCGGTGACAAATTCGACGTACTTCGCGTTGCCGGTGGGTTCGACCTGCTTGAGCAGCGCCGACAGCGAATAGCCGACCCAAGGGATCACCATCGACCAACCCTCGACGCAGCGCAACCGGTAGACACGCTCTTCCATCGGCGCCAGCTTGAGCAGCTCTTCGATGCCGAACGTGCGCGGCTTGCCGACCTCACCCTCGACGCTGACGGTCCAGGGACGGGTCTGCAGCTTGCCGGCATTGGCGGCGGGCTCACCCTTGTCCACCCCGAATTCGTAGTAGTTGTTGTACGACGTCACATCCGCCAGCGACGTCTGCTTGTCCATGACGCTGAACGCGGCATTGGCCTGACCGGGCAACGCCCCGGCATCCTGCGCGAACGCGCTGCGGGTCGCCCACCCAGGCAGGCCCAACCCGGCCGCAGCCACGCCTGCGCGCAGGATCAGTTCGCGGCGCGAGCGCCACACCGTCTCGGGAGTTATGTCGGACGGAAGGATGTCATCGGGCTTGCGTATCAGCATCGGGGTCTCCTGGGGGGCCGGCACGGGCCGCTGCCGTTCCGCGCGCAAACCATGGACGTTGCGCGGCCCCATGATATTCCGCCGGCGCTGCCGGCGGGCATCTGGAATAGACCTGGACCCGACAAAGGCGTTCCCAGCCAGATGGGCAGCCCGCCCGCCTTCCGGCACGCGGCAAGCCCCGGTTCAGCGGCAAGGCCGCGTCAGGCAGCGGCCGCCAGGGTCCGGCTGAGCAGCCATTCGCGCACCCGGGGCACGCTTTCCAGCACGGCCTGCGGCGAGCAACCCTCAAGTTCCTTCAGGGTATGGGCGCCATAGGTCACCCCCAGCCCGTGCACACCGGCGTTGATCGCCATCTGCAGGTCATGCGAGGTATCGCCCACCATCACGACCCGAGTCGGGTCGACGTCCAGTTCCTGCATCAGCTCATGCAGCATGCCGGGGTGCGGCTTGCTGAAGGTTTCGTCAGCGGTACGGGTGGCATCGAACATCGGGCCCAGGCCGGTCGCGGCCAGGGCGCGGGTCAGGCCGACCCGGCTCTTGCCCGTCGCCACGGCCAGACGCACGTTCCGCCCGGCCAGTTCGGTCAGCAGTTCAGGAATGCCGTCGAACAAGCGCAGTTCAGGGTCACGCAGCAGGTAATGGGTGCGATAGCGCTCGAGAAAGCGCGGCAGCATCGCCTGGGTCAGCTCGGGCACGGCGCGGCGCAATGCGCTTTCCAGGGACAGACCAATGACCCAGCTGGCATCCGACGCCGACGGCACGGGCAGCTCCAGGTCGCGGCAGGCGCCCTGGATGGCGGCCACGATGCTGTGCGTGGAATCCATCAGGGTTCCGTCCCAGTCAAAAACGACCAGCGAATACGACATATCAGACCGACTCCAGTTGTTTCAGTATTTTCCGGCACGCGGGCGGCAATTCGGCCGTGAGCGTCATCGGTTCGCCCGTCAGGGGGTGGGCCAGGGTCAATTGATGGGCATGCAGGAACATCCGACCAAAGCCCATGCGCGAGAATTCGGCGCGCACCTCGTCATGGCCGTACTTGTCGTCACCCACGATAGGGAAGCCGCTGGCGGCCAGATGCACCCGGATCTGGTGGGTGCGGCCGGTTCGCAGCTCGGCGTCGACCAGGCTGTAGCGGCCGAAGCGCTGTTTCAGGGTGATGATGGTGTGGGCCGACTGGCCGTCAGGGTCGACCTTGACCCGACGCTCACCCGACTGGGTGGTCCATTTGGACAGCCCCAGCTTGATGTGCTGGCGGTCATTGACCCAGTCGCCCTCGACCAGTGCAAAGTAGTGCTTGTCGCTGCGCCCTTCGCGCAGCATGGCATGCAAGGCCAGCAGCGCACTGCGCTTCTTGGCCACCATGAGCAGGCCGGAAGTCTCGCGGTCGAGCCGGTGCACCAGTTCCAGGAATTTGGCCTCGGGGCGCGCGGCGCGCAGTTGCTCGATGACGCCGAACGACACGCCGCTGCCCCCGTGGACGGCCACGCCGGCGGGCTTGTCCACCACCAGCATCGCGTCATCTTCGAACACCACGGGAAATTCCGCGGCCGGCACCGGTTTGGGCGTACCGGGATCCGGCAGCCGCAGCGGCGGGATGCGGACCATGTCGCCCTCCACCACGCGGTAGTCGGCCGAGATGCGTCCCTTGTTTACCCGCACCTCACCGCCACGGATGGCCTTGTAGATGTGGGTTTTGGGGACGCCCTTGCACAGGCGCATCAGGTAATTGTCCAGGCGCTGGCCGGCATGCTCGGCACCGACCTCCACCATGCGGACGGAAGGGGGTGCCATAGGGGAGGAAGTTTCTTTGCGCATTGCGGAAAGCGACATATAATCGGGACAGCCTTAAGGGGCTGAATCAGCCGCTGGCGTAGAGATGCAACTCAAGTACGCAACTCCGTCGAGCGCGTGGGCCGCCATTGTACTGCCTGCTCATTCAACCCCTGGGTCATTTGGTCGCCGGCGCAACCGCGCCCTGCCGGATAGTGGTGTGGCATTCATTTTGCCCGCTGTCCCAGCAGGTCCGTTGCATGCCGCAAGCGGCTTGAAGCACCGCAAGAATCGTCGCATATTTAAAGCACCAGCTGCGTGTAGGCAACCAATCCGACCGCAACTGCCGTTCACAGCACATTTCCGTCAAACCACATTCAGTGAAGCTGACCCTCCTGCTGAAAGAACCCCGTGCCCCACGGCACGACGTGCCCGCCTGACCCGCGGCGGATACGCCTGGGCGCCGCCCAGGTACGGTCCGCATCTTCTTGCCCGCTTCAGCCGCAGCCCGAGTGGCCCGAGGTCACGCGCCGATATCGGCGCGTCATGACAACGGAGAAACCCTCTCATGAAGCGCATGCTGTTCAATGCGACGCACCAGGAAGAATTACGCGTCGCTATCGTCGATGGGCAAAAACTCATCGACCTCGACATCGAGACTGCCGGCCGCGAACAACGCAAAGGCAACATCTACAAAGGTGTCATCACCCGGATCGAACCCGGCCTTGAAGCGTGCTTCGTCAACTACGGCGAAGACCGCCACGGCTTTCTTCCCTTCAAGGAAGTGGCCCGCAGCTTCTTCAAGGAAGGCGTCGACGTCCGCACCGCCCGCATCCAGGATGCCCTGCGCGAAGGCCAGGAACTGATCGTCCAGGTCGAAAAAGAAGAACGCGGCAACAAGGGCGCAGCCCTGACCACGTTCATCTCGCTGGCCGGCCGCTATCTGGTCCTGATGCCCAACAACCCCCGTGGCGGTGGCGTTTCGCGCCGCGTCGAGGGCGAAGACCGACAGGAACTGCGCGACACGATGGAGCAGCTCGAGCTGCCCCAGGGCATGAGCATCATTGCCCGCACCGCCGGTATCGGCCGCAACGTCGAAGAGCTCCAGTGGGACTTGTCCTACCTGTTGCAACTCTGGACGGCCATCGACGGCGCCGCGCGCGACAATTCCGCACCCATCCTGATCTACCTGGAATCCAGCCTGGTCATCCGGGCCATCCGCGATTACTTCTCGCCCGAAATCGGCGAAATCCTGATCGACACGGACGAAATCGCCGACCAGGCGACCGCGTTCATGAGCGTCGTGATGCCGGACAACGTCCAGCGCGTCAAGCGCTACCGCGACGATATCCCGCTGTTCTCGCGCTTCCAGATCGAACACCAGATCGAAACGGCCTACTCGCGCACGGTCACGCTGCCCTCGGGCGGCGCCATCGTCATCGACCACACCGAAGCGCTGGTGTCCGTGGACGTCAACTCGGCCCGCTCCACCCGCGGCGCCGACATCGAGGAAACCGCCCTGCGGACCAACTCGGAAGCCGCCGACGAAGTGGCCCGCCAGCTGCGCTTGCGCGACCTGGGCGGCCTGATCGTCATCGACTTCATCGACATGGAAGACAGCAAGAACCAGCGCGCCGTCGAACAGCGCCTGCGTGATGCCCTCCATTTCGACCGCGCCCGCGTCCAGATGGGCAAGATCTCGCGCTTCGGCCTGATGGAACTGTCGCGCCAGCGCCTGCGTCCGGCCCTGAACGAAGGCTCGCACATCACCTGCCCGCGCTGCAACGGCACCGGCGTGATCCGCGACGCCGAGTCCAGCGCGCTGCACGTCCTGCGCCTGCTGCAGGAAGAAGCCATGAAGGAAAACACCGCGGCGGTCCACGCCCAGGTGCCGGTCGACGTGGCGACCTACCTGCTGAACGAAAAGCGCGCCGACATCACCAAGATGGAAGCCCGCCTGAAGGTCAACCTGATGCTGATCCCCAACAAGCATCTCGAGACCCCGCATCACCACATCGAGCGCCTGCGCCACGATGACCCGCGCCTGGAAGAAGTGAAGACCAGCTTCGAGCTGGTCGAAGCCCCGGCCACCGACGCCCCCTGGCAGCCGCGCGAAAGCGAAATCAAGGCTCGCCCCGAAGCGCTGGTCAAGGGCATCACGCCGTCGCAGCCCGCCCCCGTGTCCACGCCCGCGCCGGCGCCCGCCCCCGTGGCAGCCCAAGCACAGCCGGCCGGCCTCGGCGGCCTGTTCAAGCGCCTGGTCGGCTGGCTGACCGGCAACGCCGAACCCGCCAAGACGGCGCCTGCCGCCCAGGAAGACGCGAGCGCCAAGCGCGCCTCGTCGCCGTCGCGCGGCGGCAAGGGCCGTAGCGGCCACGATGGCCAGGAACGCCGTGGCGAACGTCATGGCTCCGACCGCAACCGCAACCGTCGCGGCGAAGCCCGCACGGAAGGCGCCGAGGGCAGCGAAGGCGGCCGCCACCACATCCGTGGCAACCGTCGCCCTGAAGGCGAACGCGGCGAGCGCCAGGAACGTGGCGAACGCAACAATCGCAACGAGCGTGGCGATCGCGCCGAACGCGACCAGGCCGTGCAGGCCGCGCAAGCATCGAACCGCCCTGACGTCGCCGTGGACGCCAACGGGGATGACGCCGGCGCCGGCCGCAACCGCCGCCGTGGCCGTGGCCGCAACCGCCGCGAAGAAGGCCAGTCCGACGCCCCGATGAGCGAACAGGAAAGCATGGTTGCCGCGCTGGCCCAGACGGTTGCCACCGCCCTGCCTGAAGCCAAGCCGCCCGTCGACGCGTCGGCCGAGCAAGCCGAGGCCGCCGAGCAATCCGCCGATGGCGTCCCCGTTTCCGCCGAAGGCGCCGAAGCCGGTGCCGATCCGGAACGCAAGCGCCGCCGCCGCCGCAGCCGTCGTGGCCGCCGCAGCCAGGAAGAATCTGGCGTGGCAGGCAGCGACGAGCAACTGGACGACGGTTCGGACGACGACGCTGGCGAACAGCCCGACCAAGTGACCGCCGCCCCCGCGCCGGTCGCCGCCCAGGCCGAAGCCCAACCGGCTCCCGTGTACACGCAAGCCGTGCAAGCCGACGCCCAGCCTGACGCCCAACCGGTTCAAGCCCGCCCGGCTGAAACCGCGGCGGTGGCCCAGGCGGAGCCGGCCGCAACGCCGGCCGCTCCGGTCGCCGAGCCTGTGGCCGAGCAGCCCGTGCAGACCACCGCTCCGGTGGTGACGGCGCCCGTGGCTGTCGAGCCTGCCAGCCAGGTTTCCGAAGCGACAGCGCCCGTCGCTCCGGCCCCCATTGTGGAACCGGTCGTGACCCCGGCCCCTGTTGTGACCGCAGCGCCCGAGGCCGCTCCGGCCCCGGCCGCGGCCACGCCTGCTCCCGTGGCTGCCCCTGTGGTGGCCGCCACGCCTGCGGCGCCGGTCAGCGCCCAACCCATCGTGGTGCCGGCAACCGCTCCGTCCGCCAAGGCCCAGGCCCTGCACGACGTGGTGAACGCCGCCGGCCTGCAATGGGTGGAAACCGACCCCGAGCGCCACGCTCAGACGCAAGTGCGCATCGCTGCCGCGCACACGCCGGTGCGCCTGGGCCGCGAGCGCAAGCCGGTGGCCGCCGTCTCGAACGAACCGCTGGTTCAGGTCGAAACCCGCCACTAAGCCGCCCCGCGCGAGCAAAAGCCCCCATCTTGCGATGGGGGCTTTTTTTATGCGCCGCATTTTCATGCGCCGATTCGGCGGGCCGAAAAAAAACCCTCGCTGCCGAGGGTTCTCTTGATGCCGATGGGGTAAGGATCAGAACTGGTAGGTGTAGGTCAGCTGAACCGTGTCCAGGCCCGGGTTCGGGCGCTTGATGCTGGCATTGGAGAAGTGCGAATAGCGCACGCCGATACGGTTGTTCGGGGTCAGGAGGAAACCCAGGCCGACGTGGTCGCCGAACTGGAAGGCCGTGCTGATGTTCTCGTTGGCAAAACGGGTGCTGGAGAACACCGTGGCGCCGATACCGGCTTCGAGGTAGAAGCGATCGCCGGTCCACCAGCGGAACATCGGGATGGCGTTCAGTTGCCAGACGTGGCCCGGCGAGCGGCCGCTATTGGCCCACCAGTACGACGCGCCGAATTCGGGGGTCAGGTCCAGACGCCCCCAGTTGCCGCCGAACTGGTACGTCCAGATCGACGGGGTTTCGTAGTTCAGGGTGAAACGTTGGTAGTGGTCACCAATGCCATAGTGGGCGCTTACGCCGCCCTGGGTACCCTCGGACGACTGCGCGCTGGCAAAGGTAGCGACGCCGGCCAGGGCCAAACCGACAAGGCGCGTGAGCATTTTCTTCTTCGTCGACTGCATTGGGAGGAACTCCGTATTTATTGGGACAAGACTCTCGGTCGAATCACGAGATTTTCCGGTACTTCACAACATAGCAAAAACCGGGCCAG
Source organism: Achromobacter sp. 1014246743 (assembly GCF_059760725.1). Lineage (NCBI taxonomy): Bacteria > Pseudomonadati > Pseudomonadota > Betaproteobacteria > Burkholderiales > Alcaligenaceae > Achromobacter > Achromobacter sp. 1014246743. Next base: position 3,279 of record NZ_JCBANA010000064.1, on the reverse strand, counting down.
AAGGCTCGCAATGTGTCGCAATATGGCAACAATCCGCGCGGAAAACACTGTTCCGCCAACGCGGTGAAATGAGGGCGTCACCCGCCCTCATCGCAGGCAAAGAAAACGCCGCTGGCACACGATGGCGCGAGCGGCGATTGGCAGCAGGCACACCCAGGACGACAAGACCTGGGCGAGCCGGTGCGGCAGGTCAGGCGGCGGTGACGACGTCAGCCGGCTGGTTGGTCAGCAGCGCCAACAGGCGGGCAATTTCCTCACGCAACTGACGGCGGTCGATCACCATGTCGATGGCGCCCTTTTGCAGCAGGAACTCGGCGCGCTGGAACCCTTCGGGCAACTTTTCACGCACGGTCTGCTCGATCACACGCGGGCCGGCAAAGCCGATCAGCGCCTTGGGTTCGGCGATGACCACGTCGCCCATGAAGGCGAAGCTGGCCGACACGCCGCCCATGGTGGGGTCGGTCAGGACGCTGATGAACGGCAGGCCGGCGGCCGACAGGCGCGTCAGCATGGCATTGGTCTTGGCCATCTGCATCAGCGACAGCAGGCTTTCCTGCATGCGCGCCCCGCCCGAGGCGGCCACGCAGATGAAGGGCGTCTTGTTGTCCAGCGCAGCCTGGGCGCCACGCGCGAAGCGCTCGCCCACCACCGAGCCCATGGATCCGCCCATGAATTCGAATTCGAAGCAGGCCAGCGTGGCGGGCACGCCGCGGATCGAGCCGCTGACCACCACCAGCGCGTCGGTTTCACCGGTTTGCTTGACGGCCTCCTGCAGGCGCTCGGGGTACTTGCGGGTGTCTTTGAACTTCAGCGTGTCGACCGAGCGCGTGGTCTGGCCGATCTCGACCCGGCCTTCAAGGTCGAGCAGCGAATCGATACGGGCACGGGCCCCGATGCGCATGTGATGGTCGCACTTGGGGCAGACGTGCAGATTGGCAGCCAGGTCTTCGCTGTACAGCACCGTCTCGCATGACGGGCATTTCACCCACAGGCCTTCAGGCACGCGGCGGGCGCCGCTGTCGCTGGTCTTGTTGATGCGAGGAGGCAGGAGTTTTTCGATCCAGCTCATTGTTGTTTCATCCCGTTAGGAGGTCGCGCCAGGCCGCTCAGGCCGACGCGTTTTGTCGTTTTACTTGATCCAGCGCTTGCCGGATGGTGCGCAGCCAGCCGCTGGCGGCGGCGACTGCAGCGTCGGTTTGCTGGGCCGCGGGGACGTTGGCCACCGCCTGCTCCATGGTTTCAATCAGCTTGCTGCCGATGACGACAGCGTCGGCCACGCCTGCCACGCGCTGGGCGCTTTCGGCATCGCGGATGCCGAAGCCCACGCCGACCGGAATGTCGCGCACGTAGCGACGGATGACGGCCAGACGTTCAGCCACGCTGTCGGTGTTGAGCGAACCGGCACCCGTGACACCCTTGAGCGACACGTAGTAGACGTAACCGCGGGCGACCTTGGCGACGGCCTGGATGCGTTCGTCGGTGGACGTGGGGGCCAGCAGGAAGATCGGAGCGATGCCGTGGCGGCCGAGGACGTCGGCAAACTCCACGATCTCTTCGGGTGGATAGTCGACCACCAGGACACCGTCCACGCCCGCGGCTTCGGCGCGGCGGGCGAATTCGGCCTGGCCCATGCTTTCGATGGGATTGGCGTAGCCCATCAGCACCACGGGGGTGGCCGTGTCCTGCTGGCGGAAGTCGGCGACGAGCTCAAGCACACGAGCCAGGCCCACGCCCTGGGCAATGGCCCGGTCGGCGGCGCGTTGAATCACGGGGCCGTCGGCCATGGGATCGGAAAACGGCACGCCCAACTCAAGGACGTCGGCGCCGGCCTGGACCAGTGCGTGCATCAGCGGCACGGTGGCGGCGGGCGACGGATCGCCTGCCGCAATGTAGGGGATCAGCGCCGCGGCGCGGCCGGATTCGGCGGTGCGCGCAAAGGCGGCGGCGATGCGATCAGAGCGGGTTGTCGTCATGTTAGAGCTCGATACCGGCACGTTCGGCGACGGTATGCATGTCTTTGTCGCCACGGCCCGACAGGTTGACCAGGATGACGGCGTCGCGCGGCAGCGTGGCGGCCATTTTCACGGCCTGGGCAATGGCGTGGGAAGACTCCAGCGCCGGCATGATGCCTTCGATGCGGCAGCAGTCGTGGAAGGCCTTCAAGGCTTCGTCGTCGGTGATGCCGACGTACTCGGCGCGGCCGGAATCCTTGAGCCAGGCGTGCTCGGGGCCGACGCCGGGGTAATCCAGCCCGGCCGAGACCGAATGGGTTTCCTGGACCTGGCCGTCGGCATTCTGCATGACGTAGGTGCGGTTGCCGTGCAGCACGCCGACCTGGCCGGCAGCCAGGGAGGCCGCATGCTTGCCGCTTTCCATGCCCTCGCCCGCCGCCTCGACGCCGATCAGGCGCACGTTTTCGTAGGGGATGTAGGGGTGGAAGATGCCCATGGCGTTGGAACCGCCGCCCACCGCCGCCACGACGTAGTCGGGCTGGCGGCCGATGGCTTCGGGCATCTGCGTCAGGCATTCGTTGCCGATGACGGTCTGGAAGTCGCGCACCATGCGGGGATAGGGGTCAGGACCCGCCACCGTGCCGATGATGTAGAACGTGTTCTCGATGTTGGTGACCCAGTCGCGCATCGCTTCATTGAGCGCGTCTTTCAGGGTGCGCGAACCGGAAGTGACCGGCACGACCTTGGCGCCCAGCAGCTTCATGCGATAGACGTTGGAGGCCTGGCGGCGGATATCTTCGCTGCCCATGTAGACCACGCATTCCATGCCATAGCGGGCGGCCACGGTGGCCGAGGCCACGCCATGCTGGCCGGCGCCGGTTTCGGCGATGACGCGGGGCTTGCCCATGCGCTTGGCCAGCAAGGCCTGGCCGATGCAGTTGTTGACCTTGTGCGCGCCGGTGTGGTTCAGGTCTTCGCGCTTGAACCAGATCTGGGCGCCGCCAACCAGGTCCGACCAACGCCGGGCATGGTAGACGGGGCTGGGACGGCCCACGAAATGCTTGAGTTCGTAGTTGAACTCTTCCAGGAAGGCGGGATCGACACGGTAATGGTCATAGGCCGCACGCAGCTCGTCGAGCGCGTGCATCAGCGTTTCCGCCACGAAAACACCGCCATAAGGGCCGAAATGGCCCTGGGCATCCGGAAAGTCGTAAGGTTTCACCAAGCATCTCCCCCGGTATCGCGGCTGACCACTGCCAGCCGCAAATCCGGTTTGCAACCCGTCATTTTACCTGACGCGGGCGGTGGCGGGGACGCGCCCCGCCGC